>JACNKJ010000161.1 GCA_014382085.1 bacterium | reverse complement strand
CACCAATTCCACGGTCCCCGTGGTCATGGCCCGGCCACCCAGAAATGCGCTGTTGCCCTTGGGCACAATGGAGTAATCGTCGTAACCACGTAAGGGTAGAAGACGATTCCCGCCCAAGCGGAAACGCTCGTGGTCGGGCACCTGGTCAGGACGATCCAGTCCGTCCACTAGGCCCAGTGTTTGGTGATAGCGAAGTACGAAGGGCCCGAGCATTTTCTGATACCAGGTGTACTTGGCTTCGTATTTCTGGAAATGCAATTTGCCGCCCAACACGCCGCCCGAGAATTGAGCGCTGAAGCGGAAGTTGCTCCCCCGCCTCGGAAGGAAGGGACTGTCCGTGGAATTGCGGCGGAAAAGGAAAGTTACACTGCTCTCGATTTGTGGCCAATCCCGATCGTTGAGCGTGCCACCCAGGGCCAGATATTCGTCGGTGAAATTGAAGATATTCAGGCTCTCGAGGCGATAAGACATGCTCACACGCGAATGATCCAGCCATGGCAAGGGCCGTCCGATTCCCACTGAGAAACCGGCCTTGCGATCCTCGTAGTATTCCCGATACAGATTGCTGCGCGTATTGTAGATGGATCCGCTCAAACTGATGGGCCGATCCATGAACCAGGGTTCTACGAACTGAATATTGAAGGAACTCACCCGGCTACCGAATTCCCAATTGAAATTCACGTTCTGTCCACGCCCGCGGAAATTGGGCGTTCCCAGCTGAATGAAGCCCGAGAAGCTGGTGGCTTCGCTGTAAGTGACGCCGGCGCCGAACTGTCCGGAGCTGCGCTCCACCACACGATAGACCAGGTCCACTTCACCCGTGGCCGGATCGGCCTTGGGCTCGAATCGCACGTCGTCGAAGAAGCGGAGCATGAAGATGTCGCGATAGCTGCGCTCGACTTTGTCCCGGCTGAAGAGTTCACCGGGGAAGATGCGCACCTCGCGGCGGATGACCTTGTCCAATGTTTTGTCGTTGCCTGCTACGATGATTTCGCGCACGCGGGCCAGCGGTCCTTCGTAGATCTGAAGGGCCAGGTTCACGCGGTCCCCGTTGATGAGACGGTCCACCTTCACCTGACTGTAGAGATAACCGAGATTGTGGTACTCGCTGGAAAGGTTGAAACGAGCCATGTCCAGTGCGCGGCCGTCATAGATTTCGCCGGCCTCGAAGGGGAAGTTCCAGGCCACGGTGGAATCGCCCACCACGCTGTTGCCCGTCCAGGTGATCTCGCCGAAGGCATATTGCTGCCCCTCTTCCAGGCGATAGGTGACGGTTACGTTTTCCTGGTCTTCCGAGAATGTCTCCTGCATTTCGAGCACGCGTATGTCCAGGTAGCCTTCGTCCTGATAGAAATCCACCAGGCGATCCAGATCCAATGAGAGGCTGTCAGGCTGATAGGCGTTGCTGTTGAACCAGCTGGTTGGACGCCAGAAGGACTTGGGTTTGGTTTTGACCACGTCTTGTAATTTGTTCTTGTCGTAGGCTTGGTTGCCTTCGAACTGCAGCTTGCTGACCTTCGACTTCTTACCTTCGTTCAACTCGAATGTCAGGCGAACCTTTCCTTCATCTTCTTCCTGGTGAGTTTCTAAAGCGGCGGCGTGATAGCCCTTCTCCTGGCAGTGTTCAATAATGGTCTGCTCGGCTTGGCTCACCAGAAGTGGGCGCAGATAGGCCCCCTCTTTCAAGCGGATCTTTTCTTCGAGATCCTTCTTGTCAATCTTCTTGAGCCCTTCCCACTTCAGTTCATCCAGACGCGGATGCTCGTTCACCTTGAGGATGAGCATGACGGAAGCCTCGCCCAATTGCTCAAGTCCCACATCCACAGACTGAAAGCGCCCGGTTCGGTAGAGGCGTTGAATTCCATCCGCCACTTTGCCGGAGTCGAGCACGTCGCCCTGCTCCACGCCGAATTCGAGCAGCACCCGCTGGGGAGCCACGAAGCGGAGCCCCTCGACAGTGAGTGAATCCACAACGCTTTGGGCATTGGATCCTGCTCCGACCAGAAGGGCCAGGCAGACGATGGCGAGGGTCTTTGAGATTTTTGCCATTTTACACAGGGGGAAAGGGAATAATCGGCATTCAAAGAAAACGGCTCACAAGGAGCCGTTTCTTCAATGCGAATTTAGGGGAAGGGCCAGCGCTTGTAAAGCGCTTACTAGCCGATTTCTTCCACCGGTTCCTCCACCTTTGAGGGGCGGTCGCCTCCCTGGGAGAAAACCAGCTCGCCCTTCTCCACTGAAATGCGGATCTCCTTGTCTTTGCGAATCTTGCCGCTAAGGATTTTTTCCGAAAGGGGATTTTCCAAATATCGCTGGCGAGCCCTGCGAAGGGGTCTGGCTCCCAAAGAGGGATCGAAACCGCGGTCAATGAGCAGTTCCCGCGAAGGTTCGTCCAGATTGAATATGAAATCCTGCTCGGCCAGGCGCTCTTTCAGCTCGGAAACGAAGATATTGAGGATGCTGTCCATTTCCTCGCGACCCAAACTGTGGAAGACAATGGTCTCGTCGATTCGGTTGAGAAATTCCGGTGCCACGGTGCGCTTGAGCGATTCCATCAGATTGCGATTCATCTCTCGATCCTTGCCCGTATCCTGGCTGAGCGAGAAGCCGAGGGGCTTGTGATCCTGCAGATCCTTCACGCCCACGTTGCTGGTCATGATGACCACGCAGTTCTTGAAGTCCACGGTGCGCCCGAAGTTGTCGGTAAGCTGCCCGTCTTCCAGAATCTGCAGGAGGATGTTGAAGACATCGGGATGAGCCTTCTCCATCTCGTCCAAGAGAAGCACGGAATAGGGATTTCGGCGGATCTTCTCGGTGAGGTAGCCGCCCTCTTCGTAGCCCACGTATCCCGGAGGTGCACCGCTGAGACGACTCACCGAGTGTTTCTCCATGTACTCGGACATGTCGATGCGGATGAGACGATCTTCACTGTCGAAGAGAAAACGCGTTAGGGCACGAGCCAATTCGGTTTTGCCAACGCCCGTGGGCCCCAAGAAGAAGAAAGATCCGATGGGTCGGCGCGGGTCTCGCAGCCCAGCGCGGTTGCGCCTGATGGCGGTGGAAATGGCTTCGATAGCCTCTTCCTGCCCCACCACTCTCTTGGCCAGATGCTCTTCCATACGTAACAGCTTCTCGCCCTCTTTTTCTTCGACGCTGGAAACGGGAATGCCCGTCATCTCGCTGATGATCGCGGCGATTTCCTTAACATCCACGAAGGCGCGTTCCTCGCTGTCCTGCTCTTCGATACTGGATTTCATCTCTTCCAGCTTGGCGCGTAGATCTTTCTCGCTGTCGCGCAGGCCTGCGGCCTTTTCGAAATCCTGGCTCTGAATGGCCACTTCCTTCTGCTTCTCGACCTGCTCGATTTCTTTTTCCAGGGTTAGTTGTTCCTTGGGAATCGAACTCTTGGCGAGTCGCGCCCGGCTGCCGGCTTCGTCAATGACATCGAAGGCCTTGTCCGGCAGGAAGCGATTGCTCAGGTAGCGATTGCTCATCTTCACCGCGGCTTCCAAAGCACTATCGGTGATGGTAGCCCGATGGTGCACCTCGTACTTCTCGCGCAGGCCGCGGAGAATCTCCACTGCCTCTTCTTCGCTGGGTGGGTTCACAAGTACCATCTGGAATCTGCGTTCCAGGGCGCCATCCTTTTCGATGTGCTTGCGGTATTCGTCGAGGGTCGTGGCCCCCACACACTGGAGCTCGCCTCGCGAGAGTGCGGGTTTGAGCATGTTGGATGCGTCAATGGCACCCTCCGCGCCGCCGGCCCCAACGATGGTATGCAATTCGTCGATGAAGATGATCACTTCGTCGGACTCGCGAATTTCGTTGATGACCGCTTTGAGCCGTTCCTCGAACTGTCCACGATACTTGGTGCCGGCCACGACGCTGGCCAGATCAAGCGTGCAGATGCGCTTGCCCAACAAAATCTTGGGCACACGCTTCTCCACGATGTGCTGGGCCAAACCCTCGGCGATGGCCGTCTTGCCTACACCAGGTTCACCGATGAGCACGGGGTTATTCTTCTTGCGACGCGACAGTATTTGGATGATGCGCTGGATCTCTTTGTCGCGACCGATGATGGGATCCATTTTCCCATCGGCAGCCATGCGGGTGAGATCGCGTCCGAACTGGTCGAGGGCCGGTGTTTCGCTCTGGCCTTTGGAAGAGGTGGAACCCTTGCCCCCGTCGCTGCCCAGAAGCTTGAGAACTTCTTCGCGCACTTTCTTGCGGTCTGCGCCCAGGTCCAAGAGCACACGGGCAGCCACACCCTCGCCCTCGCGAATGAGTCCCAGGAGCAGATGCTCGGTGCCCACGTAGTTGTGTCCCAAGAGTCGGGCTTCCTCCACAGCCAATTCCAGAACGGTTTTGGCTCTCGGGGTGAAGGGAATTTCGCCGATCATCACGGTGCCGCCGGTGGCCGACACCAATTTTTCCACAGCCAAGCGGATCTGCTCAAAATCCAAGCCCATAGTTTTCAGGACCTTGGCGGCAATTCCTTCCCCTTCCCGGACAATGCCCAGGAGCAGGTGCTCGGTGCCGATGTACTCGTGTTGAAGGCGGCTCGCCTCGTCTCGGGCGAGGAAAAGGACCTTTCTCACACGTTCTGTAAATCGATCGTTCATCGAGCTTTACCTTCCTAATTTCCAGTATGCTCTTAAGTGAAGAGCCAGCTTTTCAGAGTCTCCGCTCTACGGGCCCTGCGCTCCGAATCTTCCAGCGGCTTCCCCTCCATCACCTGTAAATGCCCCGGCATCACGCCCGCCTCGAGAGGGCCCAAACGCGCGGAATCCAGCGTGGGCAGCAGGCCGGCCCGACTTCCCAATCTCAGGGTTCCCAGGAGCGCAACTGCTTGCAGGCTGGTAATTTCCTCGGCCTCTTCCACGGCTTTAAGAGCCTTGCCGACTTCATCTTCGAGCAAGCTCCGTGCCTCCAGCAGGGCCCGCTCCAGGGCCTTATCTTCGAAGGATAACAGCCTCCGTACCGCATGATCCAGGCCTTCCACATAATCCTGCTCGGCTTGTCCGAGACTGCGACTATTGGACAGGAGCAACCAAGCTCCAGGAGCGCCCTGCGTCTCCCCCAGAGTCCCGCGGATGGCCAGTTTCAGCGCCAGAAGCCCCCGGATGATCTTCGGCAACTCTCCTTGCAGCGCCAGAGCCGGCATATGCAAAAGAACCGAGGTACGCAGCCCCGTGCCCGCCTCACTGGGGCAGGCGGTGAGGTAACCGAAGACCTCGCTGAAAGCATAGCGACAGTGCTGCTCCAGGGATGCGTCGAAATTATCTGCACAGAGGAAGGCGTCTTCCATGGCCAAGCCGGGGCGATGGCACTGGATACGCAAATGATCCTCTTCTCCCACAAGTACGGCCAAGTGCCCATCCTGTGACAGGGCTAAACCGCGCCCCAGTGGGTTCACCAAACTATCAGTTCCGATAAGTCGCCGTTCGTAGAGATAGATGCGCTCATAGCGCTCTAAGGATTCAAGCTCAATAAAAACACCGTCCGCAAGAGACTCCTGACCGCCGAGCAAATCGAAGAGGCGGCTTCGCAGATCGCGGCGCTTGTCAGCATCGAGAATGGCGGGAAAGGGTTCCTGCAGATTGCGCTTGAGAGTTACCCAGCTTTGAAGATTCTCCAAGCCGCCGCCGGGCTTGCGCAAAAGAACCTCGCCGCGTTCGCGCAGAAATGCCAGTCCGTTCACGACTCCTCCTGGAGACGGCCGATCTCTTCTTCCAGATCCTTGATCTCGTCGCGCAGGCGAGCGGCGTCTTCAAAACGTTCCTCGCTAACAGCCATCTGAAGGGCCTCACGCGCACCACGACTGCGCTGACGCACGGCAATGCGGCGCTGCTCGCGGAAGGGAACCTTGCCGCCGTGCTCGTCGGATCCGTGGAATTCCTTGAGGATGCGAATCATATCGCCGCGGAATGTTGAATAGCATTCGGGACAACCCAAAGAACCTGTTTTCTCGAAGTTCATGTAGGTGCGGCCACAGTTGGGACAGGCCAGCGCGCTACTTTCCTCGGCTTCCTTCAGATGATGCGACAAAAATCGACGCCACAGCTGGCGAGGATCTTGGGACAGATCCAGCCGCACGCGAATACCCTTGCCGGCGGCGCAATAGCCGCAAAGATGCAAGGTGCGCGTAGAGTCGGGACGGTTTTCGCCGACGATCAGTTCGGCCGGCCTTTTGCCGCAGATTTCGCACATGAGGGCCATGGGATCACCTCGACCCATAAAATAGTCACTTTTGAGGAATTCGACCAGGGTTCAGGAAGCCCCCAGGATGCCCTTCTCCAGGCGAATGCGGCGTGAGCATCGCTGAGCCAGTTGCTCATCGTGAGTTACGAGGATGAGCGCAAAGCCGTCTTCATCGCGACGGGCGAAGAGAAGCTCGACCAAAGCGGCGCCGTTTTTCTCATCCAGATTCCCCGTGGGTTCATCGGCCAGAACCAGGCGAGGCGAGCCCACTAGGGCCCGTGCTACGGCCACGCGCTGTTGCTCGCCACCGGACAGTTCGGGCGGGCGATGCTCAAGACGATGCCCCAAATCCAGTGTTTCTAAAATGGATGCCGCTCGCGCCATGGCCTCGTCTTCTCCCACACCCGCAATGCGCAGAGGCATGGCCGCATTTTCCTGGGCACTGAATTCGGGAAGCAGATGATGAAACTGGAACACAAATCCTAATTCATTTCGTCGAAATTCTGAGAGCTCACGCGCCTTGAGGCCGAGAAGATCGCGCCCTTCGAAATGCAAACTGCCGCTGTCGGGACGATCCAAGGTTCCAAGAATGTGAAGCAGAGTGCTCTTGCCGCTGCCCGAACCTCCCAGCACCGCCAGGCTCTCTCCTGCAGCCAAATGCAGGGCGCCACCTGCGAGCACCTTCACCTTGCCTTTCACGCCGGGATAGCTCTTGTGGATGTCCACAGCCTCAAGCAGGACCGAGCTCATGCGTCACTCTCCGGAGAAAATGAGAAAGCCGCCCGCACGCGCTGCGAACGACGGAAGTAGAAATACCATGTGCCGTGATAGAGCAGCAAAAAAAGGAGGACGGGCGCGAGCCAGGATGAAAGCCCGGTGGTCATGAGCAGGGATCCCGACAGTACAATCATCCAAATTCCCGAGAGCAGGATATGAAGGCGGGTGCGGGCGCAGGCATCGGCCTCGAGCATGTTCAGAGAGATGCCCACCGAAATCCCCAGGATTAATAAAATCATGGAAACTCCCACCGCCGCAATGAGGGCCACAAGCTTGGCGAGACCAAGTTGCAGAGGCGAAGTCCAAATCAAGTAGAGACCGGCCAGAAGGGCCAGGGTTCCCAGGAGAGGCAAGAGATAAACCTGTAAGGTTACGAAGAAACGAAGCCATCCCCGAAGTCGGTCGCCCGCAGCTGAGGCCTGTCCGGTGATGGCTTCGATGGGCCTTCGCATGAGCGCTTCGATGCCCGGAAAGAACGCGGCGCCCAGGGTCACCAGCACCGCCACCACACTAACGCCGCCGATCTGCGCCCAATCCAATTTCATGGGAAGATGATCGATAAAGTAGATCTCCCCAGGGATGCCCAAGGGACGATCCTTGAAAATCAAGGACATGATCCAGCTCAGAATTAATCCGAGGATCACGCCCGCCATGCCGAGGATCCAACCTTCGAGCACGAAGAGCCGAAGAATGCTTCCTCGCTCCGCGCCCAAAGATCTGAGTACACCGATCTCGCGCGATTTCTCGCTGACCACCAGAGTCATGGTGCCCGCCACGTTGAACCCCGCCACTAAAACGATGAGGCTGAGCGAGAGGAATAGGATGGCGCGCATGGTGCCCATCCAGCGGAAGATCTCGCCGTTGAGATCCATCCAGTCGGCCACCCGCCAGTGAGGAAAGCTAAGGGCCTCGCGAAACTGCGCGCTGCTCCGCCTAACTTGAAGGGGATCCACCACGCGGACCCCCAAACCATCGGCACCACCACCTGCGCGAAAGAGATCCCGCGCGGCGGTCAGATCCACATAGGCAAAACGTCGATCAAACTCGTAGAGCCCCGACTCAACAAAACCTTGAACGAAAAATACCTGATGCATCGGCTCTTCGGAATCTTCGAGCAGAGTGGTGAAGGTGACATCTTCGCCGGGAAGCACAGCCAGTTCCTCGGCAAGACGCCGGCCCAGTAAAATGCCGGGACGATCACCCATGTACAGGAAGGTTGTGAGGGGAGGATCGGCCGAATCGAGAATGCTCGTGACACTTCTCTCGGTTTCGGGATCCACGCCTCGCAGCAGGCAGCCCGCAAGCTTGAGTCCCGCGTCGGCCGGTTTGCTGAGCACGCCCTTTTGCTGAACGAAGGGAGAAAGCGCCGCCACGTCTTCGCGTGTGAGCAGTTCGGCGACCAGTTCCCCCTGAGGATCCAATCCACCGGGTGTATCTGTGGAAACAAAGATGGACGGGTTCATTCCCGTGAGGAGATCTCGGACCTCATCCTGGAAACCGCCCGTGAAGGCCAGCACGGTTACGAGAGTGCCCACCCCCACACCTACACCCAAGATTGCCAAGAGGCTCACGCGCCCCAGAAAGCTTCGCCGCCGCATGGCGGCTAGGTGGCGAAGCGCGATCCAGACAGGCAGTCTCACAATTATGCCTCGGGCCTCATGTGGGGAAAGAGCAGCACGTCGCGAATATGCTGAGTGTCGGTCATGAGCATGACCAGACGATCCATGCCGATACCCAGACCCGCCGTAGGCGGCATGCCCACCTCAAGTGCACGAAGGTAGTCTTCATCCATGACCTGGGCCTCCTCGTCGCCCTTGGCCTTCAGCCCCATCTGCGATTCGAAGCGCCGGCGCTGTTCGCCGGGATCATTGAGTTCGCTGAAGGCGTTGCCCGCCTCGAAGCCGGCGATGAAGGGTTCGAATCGTTCCACAAGACCAGGCTTGTCGCGATGATCCTTGGCCAGGGGGCTGATCTCCTTGGGGTGGTCCATGAGGAAGGTGGGCTGAATGAGATTGGGCTCAACCAGCTCCCCGCTGATCTCGTCGAGGATCTTGCCCCAGCCCCAGGCATCATCCACGGAAAGGCCCTTTTCCTTTGCGAAGGCGGCAAGCTCATCGCGACTGGCGCCCTCTAGATCCCGTCCCGTGTATTTCTCCACGGCTTCGTAGTAGCTCAGCCGCGGCCAGGGAGCCGCCATGTCGATGACATCTTCGCCGTAGGGAACCTTGGTATCACCGTGAATTTCGCGGGCCAGGGCCGCATAGAAGTTTTCCACGAATTCCATCATGGGATAGTAGTCCCAGTAGGCCACGTAGGCTTCCAGCATGGTGAACTCTGGATTGTGCGAACGATCCATTCCCTCGTTGCGAAAGACCTTGCCGATTTCGAAAACCTTCTCCATCCCACCCGTGACCAAACGCTTGAGATAGAGCTCGCCGCCTGCGATGCGAAGGTAGAGGTCCATGTCGAGCGCATTATGCCGTGTCTTGAAAGGACGCGCGTTGGCTCCGCCGTAAAGGGGCTGCAATGCCGGCGTTTCCACTTCGATGAAGCCCTGCTCCTCGAAGTAACGGCGTGTGAATGCGAAGATGCGCGAACGCAGTTCGAAGTGAGTCCGTACTTCGGGATTCACGGCCAGATCCAGGTATCGCTGCCGCGCACGGATTTCCTGGTCGGTGAGTCCATGGAATTTTTCAGGAAGAGGCAGCATGGCCTTGGACAGCATGGTCCAGTCTTTCACGCGCAAAGACAATTCACCGGTTTTGGTGATGAAAAGCACACCGGTGGCCCCCACGTGATCGCCCGCCTCGGCCAATTTGCGAAAGCGCATGTAGTGATCTTCATCCATGTTGTCTCGCCGGAAGAACAGTTGCAGGCGACCGGTGGCGTCTTGAATATGCCCGAAGCTTGTCTTACCCATGACGCGCTTGCCCATGAGGCGGCCGGCCACTTGAACCTCGCGCTCTTCCTCGATCCAGGCATCGGAATTTGCGATACACTCGCCGGCATTCGCACTGCGCTCGAAGCTGTGGGGATAGGGATTCAAGCCCGCTTCACGCAGGCGTTCCAGCTTCTCTTCCTTGTCTTGACGGATCTTCTCAACGCTTCCGCCCTGGCTCTCACTCATGCTCTCTCCTAGAGGAAAAGGGGCTCGCCGCCCTGATCAGTTCCGGCGAAACTCAGATGGAGCTTGCGCCGCCGGGGTCCATCGAATTCACAGAAATAGATGCCGCCCCAGGTGCCCAGCTCGAGACGGCCTCCGCTCACGGGAAGACTCGCGCTAGCCCCAGAGAGGATGCTTTTGATATGCGCGGCACTGTTGCCCTCGGCGTGGCGAAAGGCCGGATCGTCGGGCACCAGTTTATCCAGGGCCATGAGAATGTCCCGTTTCACGTCGGGGTCGGCGTTTTCATGGATGGCGATGCCCGCCGTGGTGTGCGGGACGAAGAGATGGCAAAGGCCTTCGACCAGACCGGCCCTTGAAAGCGCGGCGCCAACCTGATCGGTGAGGTCCACGATTTCCTCACGCGAGTTCGTTCTGACTTCCAGTGTGATCATTCCCCGGCCTCGCCCACTTCAATGCCCATACTCTTCTTGAGCCAGCCCTCAACGAAATCGTCCAAGCCGCCGTCCATGACCAATTGCACGTTACCGGTTTCCACGCTGGTGCGATGATCCTTGACCATGTTGTAGGGATGAAAAACATAGCTTCGAATCTGGCTACCGAAACCGATCTCCATCTTGCTGTCTTCCAGTTCCGCGCGGGCCGCCTCTTCTTCCTCGCGTTGCTTTTTCAGTAGCTTCGCCAGGAGAATCTTCATGGCGTTTTCCCGATTGCGATGCTGACTGCGCTCGTCCTGGCTCTGGGCCACCACACCCGTAGGCACATGGGTGATGCGCACGGCGCTGTCGGTCTTGTTCACATGCTGGCCGCCGGCGCCCTGGGCGCGATAGGTGTCAATCTTTAGATCCTTGTCATCGATTTCGATTTCACCGGCTTCCTCCACTTCCGGATAGACGTAAACTGAAGCAAATGAGGTGTGCCGCCGGCTGGATGCATCGAAGGGACTGATGCGCACCAGGCGATGCACGCCGCTCTCCGCCCGCAAATGCCCATAGGCCAGTTCCCCTTCTACTTCCAGAGTTACGCTTTTTACGCCGGCCTCGTCGGCTTTCTGAAAATCCAGGATCTTCGATTTCCAGCCCTTGCGTTCTACGTAGCGCTGATACATGCGCAGTAACATCTCCGCCCAGTCGGCGCTCTCGGTCCCTCCCGCTCCGGGATGTATGGTGAGGATGGCCGCCTTGTCGTCATCGTCGCCCTGGAACATGAGCAGGATCTCGTAATCGTCCATTCGTGAATCGAGCGCATCGGCTTCGCGCTCCAGTTCGCTGCTGGTGGATTCATCGTCTTCCTCGCCAGCCATTTCGGCAAGCTCGACGAGATCGCTGGCAAGCCCCTCCATCTCTCGGAGTGGATCGAGCCAACGTTTTAATCTTGTGGATTCTTTAAGTGTCTTCTTTGCGCTCTCCTGGTCATCCCAGAAGTCCGACTCGCCCATGGTTTTTTCAACGCGGGCGAGATCCTCTCTCAGGCGAGGGTAGTCAAAGACACTCCTTGAGGTGGGTGATCCGGGCAGAAAGCGCTTCTAGTCTATTGCGATTGATCATTCCCTGCTTCCTTCATCCGATTGAGTCCAGGCACGATAGTATGAAAACACCGTTTCACGCAACGCTTCCTTGGACTGGTCCGTATTCAGGATCACGTCCGCTCGGTCGCTCCAGTTTTTCCAGCCCTCTTGCGCTTTCAAGCGGGATCTGGCGGCGTGTTCATCCATGCCTCTGCGTGCCGCCGCTCGGCTGAGTAGGACCTTTTCCGGAGCCTGGGTCAGGCAAATGCCGTCAACCGGGAAGGGCGGCGGATCGAGCTTCATCCAAAGCACCACTTCCAAGAGCAAAAGCCCCCCGGGTTTCTCGCGAAAGGTGCGAGCCTCCTCCTCAAGACGTTCCAAAACTCGTGGATGCAAAATACCCTCGATGCGAGCTCGTGCGGCTGGATCAGCAAAGACCTTACGGGAAATGGCTTCGCGATCGGGGCGATCCAATTTGTCGAAGATTTCGTTGCCGAAGGCTTCGCGCAGTTCACTTTTCACGACGGCGCTATCCTCAAGCAGTTCGTCCACCAATTTGTCGGCATCCAGCACCACCGCGCCCGCTTCGGCGAAAAAGGTGGCCACCGTGGTTTTTCCGCTAGCGATGGGGCCACAGAGTATCCAGACCTGTCCCATTAGTGAGCCTCCAGCCAATTGCGACCCGAGCCCGCGTCGACCTTGAGGGGCACATCCAGATCCCCCACGGTTTCCATGGCCTCGCGAAGCGCAGGTAAGACCGCGTTCACACGATTCTCAGGCAACTCGAAAAGCAATTCGTCATGTACCTGAAGGAGCAGCCGGCAATCTGGATGATCCTTCTGCAATATTTCATCGACTCGCAGCATGGCCAGCTTGATGAGATCGGCGGCGCTTCCTTGGATGGGCGTATTCACTGCGGCCCGTTCGGCGAAACTGCGCAACCTGCCGTTGGAACTATTGATTTCGGCCAGGGGACGCACCCTCCCCATGATGGTGCTGACGAATCCGTCGGCGCGGGCCTGGGCCAGTATAGAATTGGACCATTCACGAATACCGGGGAAGGCCGCGAAGTAGTCCGAGATGAAGGCCTGGGCCTCCTCGCGATCAATCCCCAAGCGCGAGGCCATGCCGCGAGCTCCCATGCCGTAGAGCACACCATAGTTCACCATTTTAGCCCGGTCGCGTTCTTCCCGTTGCACTTCGTCTTCACCTTTGCCGAGCAACTTGGCGGCCGTCCACTTGTGAATATCGTGTTCACCGGCGAAAGCTTCGCGCAGGGCCTCATCGCCACAAAGGTGGGCCAGAATTCGCAGCTCCACCTGGCTGTAGTCAAGCGAGAGTAGCAGATTACCCTTCTCCGCGACGAAGGCCTTACGGATTTCGCGGCCCAGCTCACTGCGAATGGGAATATTCTGCAAATTGGGATCGCTACTGGACAACCTGCCCGTGGCGGCCACCGCCTGATTGAAACGCGTGTGAACTCTCCCTGTATTGGGATTCACGGTCAGCGGAAGCGTGTCCACGTAGGTGCTTTTCAGCTTCGAGTTCTCCCGCCACTGCTTCACCATGCTTGCAATGGGATACTCTCCCTCCAGCTCGCTGAGCACTTCATCGTCGGTACTGAATCCGGTTTTGGTTTTCTTGATAGGCTTGATGCCCATGTCGGTGAAGAGCACTTCGGAAAGCTGCTTGGGACTGGCAATGCTGAATTCCCGTCCCGCCTCTTTGTGGA
>JACNKJ010000426.1 GCA_014382085.1 bacterium | reverse complement strand
CCATAGGAAGACAAGTCCATGACGCCACCAGTCTGGGCGCTGTTGCCCAGAAAAAGGCAGTTCACATAGGTACCACCGGATTCGTTGACGGAAATCACACCGCCATTGTAGACGGCAATATTGTCGATGAACTTACAATTGTTGATCAACGGTGCTGCGCCATCGCTTATCCTCAGCGCAGATCCGCTATGAGAGAAGGCCTTGGTGACGGTGATGCCGTCGATGCCCAACATGGTTCGCGGCGGAGGCAATTTGCTGCCGGTAATGTCGATCAAAAAGCCTGTATGCCACTCCGATTCGCTACCCTCGCAGTCGATGATACAGAGATCGGGGTCGCCGCTTTCCGATCGAATCAAAATCCATCGGCTTACGTTGGCCAGGTCGCGATTGCCCTCGCCCGTGTAAATACCGTCGGCCAACGTGATGGTGTCGTCGTCGCTGGAGGCCCATATCGCCGCTTGGATCGTCGGATAATCGCCCGTGCCGTCGGGATAAACCTTGTAGTTTTCCGCGCTGGCGCTCATGCATGTGATCAATATTACGAGGAGTATTCCGGTGCACTTCATCACGTCCCCCTTTTCTCGACTCAAATAATAGCATAATCGCCACGGAGTGTATTCGAGCATTCCACTTGTGATTCTTGGAAACATGGGATAAATCTATGCTTCACGGTGAACTCCACGGCAGGCAGTTCACTAACTCAGCACGAACCCTCGGGAGAAAACGAACATGGCGGAGAAATTCATCTTCCACATGCAGGGCGTCGGCAAGGCTTACGGGCAGAAGCAGGTGCTGAAGAACATCAATTTGAGCTTCTATCCGGGCGCCAAGATTGGCATCGTCGGCGAAAACGGTTCCGGCAAAACCACCGTGTTGCGGATCATGGCCGGCCTCGAAAAAGACTTCGAGGGTTACGCCGAGCTTACTTCCGACTTCCGCTCCGGCATGGTGGCTCAGGAACCGGAACTGGACGGATCCCTCACCGTGCGCGAAACCATCGAATCGGCCTTTGGAGAAATCAAGAAACTCACTGAGGAATTCGACCAGGTCACCGAAAGCATGGGCACAGATCTGGACGACGACCAGATGCAAAAGGCCATGGATCGCATGGGCGTTCTGCAGGATAAGATCGACGCCGTGGACGGCTGGAACTTGGATCAAAAAATCAATGTGGCCAGTGACGCTCTATGCCTTCCCGAAGATGATCGCCTGATCTCCACGCTTTCCGGCGGTGAGCGTCGACGTGTGGCCCTGTGCAAAATCCTACTCGAACAGCCCGACTTGCTGCTGCTCGATGAACCCACCAACCACCTGGACGCCGAAACCGTCAACTGGCTCGAGGAGCAGCTCAAGGTCTATCCGGGCACGGTGATCATCGTGACCCACGATCGCTACTTCCTGGACAAGGTGACCGCCTGGATTCTTGAGCTCGAAGGCGGCCACGGTATTCCCTGGCAGGGGAACTACAGTTCCTGGCTCGAACAAAAATTGGCGGCGCTCGCTTCTTCCGAGAAGAAGGACTCGCCACGCGGGCGAGCCCTTCGTCGCGAACTGGAATGGATTCGCATGAGCAAGGGTGATCGCAGCGCGATGGCACAAACACGCTTGCGGGAATACGAGCAAATGGTAGCCCGTGAATCCTCAGTGCAACGGGGGGAGGGGGACATATCCATTCGCATCGCGCCAGGCCGGGAGCTGGGAACCCAGGTGCTGGAGTTTCAAGATGTAGCCTTCGGCTACGATGCTGGCTCACTCTTCGAAAATCTGGACTTCAATCTTCCCCGCGGTGCCGTAGTCGGACTAATCGGCCCCAACGGCTCGGGAAAAACCAGCCTCTTCAAGTTGCTCACAGGCGAACTCAAGCCAGTTTCGGGAAGCGTCGAACTCGGGGAAACCGTGGATCTGGTCTACGCCGACCAGGAACGAAGCACCCTGAAAGGCGATCGCACGCTCATCGATGAAGTCGGTGACGGAGCCGAAGAAGTCGTGATCGGTGCCCAGAAGATTCCCATTCGCAAGTACCTGGCTCAGTTCGGCTTCAAAGGTGCTTCCCAGCAGAAAACCGCGGCGGAGTTCTCCGGTGGTGAACGTAACCGTTGTCACCTGGCGAAAATTCTGAAGACCGGTGGGAATCTGATCTTGCTCGACGAACCCACCAATGACCTTGATGTCAACACCCTGCGCATGCTGGAAGAGGCGGTGCTAAACTATTCGGGCTGCGTCATGGCCATCAGTCACGATCGATTCTTCCTCGATCGCGTTTGCACCCACGTTCTCGTGTTCGAGGGTGATCGAAAGGTCCGCTTTCGCGAGGGCAACTTCTCCGACTATGAAGAATGGCGGATTGCGGAGATGGGGGATCGTCTCTTCGATAATCGACGGAATCGCTATCGCACGCTGGTGAAAGGTTAATAAGTAGAAAGCTTCGCCGATGATATCGGCGAGGCATATTCAGAAGTAAGATCGAACTAACTCCCCAGCTCAAACCTATCCCCAAGCGCTGGAATATCGATTGTAGCCGTCGTGCCACCTTCGCGCAGGCCGTCCGCAAGGGCTGCCGTCTGCCTCTCCTCGCCATGTACAAGGAAAATGTTCTGCGGCGGCTTCTCCATGTTGTGCACGAAGCCCAACAGGTCTTTCCTGTCCGCATGGGCACTGAAGGCGTGCAGGCTCTTCACCTCGGCACGCACGGTGTGCTCGTTG
>JACNKJ010000424.1 GCA_014382085.1 bacterium | reverse complement strand
TTCTCGGCAGGTCCCAGGAATAGCAGCAGGGGGACGACGGGAATGGCGTTGCCGAGCACCGAGATCAGATAGGCCTCGAGCCATGGCATCTTTTCCATGAACAGAGCCCAGGGAATGGCTCCTCGAAGTTCTAAAATGGGAAGCATGGCGAAGAGAAGAACTCGCCAGAAGGGAGGCAGATTGCCTGTGGCATCCGACAACCAGTCCATGTCAACCTTTCACGGTTCGGGCGAGCATGGGAACGAAGGAGCATTCCCCCAATTCTTCACGATAGGCACGGTCTCCCCCACGACGAACTCTCACCATGCGCTGCCCTTCCTCAGTGGCTAGAGGCAGTAGCAAGATGCCGTCCTCCTTGAGTTGGCGAAGTAGGGTTTCAGGCACTTCCCGAGGTGAAGCCGTGAGTAGAATGCGGTCGAAAGGTCCTTCTTCGGGCCAACCTAGGTAACCATCACCTAGACGGGCCTTGATGTCTCCTCGAAAGCCGTCCGCCTTCCAATGCTCCAGAGCGGTTCCAAGAAGACCCTCGATGCGCTCAATGGTCCGGACCGAAGCACCGAGACGAGCCAGGAGGGCTGCCTGATAACCCGAGCCGGTTCCAATTTCCAAGATGCGAAGGCCAGGTCGTAGGCTCAATGATTCGGTCATGAAAGCCACCACCTCCGGATGGGACAGGGTCTGCTCCCATCCGATGGGTAGGGCGTTTTCGCCATAAGCCTTCAATTCCAATGCGGGGTCAACGTAGAGATGCCGGGGAATTTCGCCCATAGCCGCCAGAACGGTCTCATTGGCCAAGCCCTTGCCGCGAATGCGCTCGACCATGCGGGCGCGCGCCACCCGGAAGCGGTCGCTCATCAAATCAGATCCGTCCAGGTGTCACCCATTTGCTTGAGGCGTTCTCGATCAGTGATATCGAGTTTTAATGGGGTGATGGACACCTTGCGATCATGGTGGACGGCGTAGAAATCGGAATCCACCTGATTCTCCCAGGTTGGTTCCTCGCCACCGATCCAGAAGTATTCCTTCTCGCGGGGATCCATCTTGCGGATGATCACATCGCCATAGAAGCGTGTACCCAGGGTCGTGAGGGAAACTCCCTGGATCTCTTCCCATCGGTAATTCGGCACGTTGATGTTCAAAAGAGTGCCGGGATTCTTAAGTAGCTTGCCATGCTTCTGAACCAGCATTTTCATGAACTCAACGGCGCCATGGAATTCCTGATCACGGAAGCTGGCTGTGGAAACGGCCACCGCAGGAATTCCAAGAATAGCCGCTTCGATGGCCGCGGCCACGGTACCTGAGTAGTGCACATCCTCACCCATGTTCGGGCCATGATTGATGCCCGAAATCACCAAGTCGGGAAGACTGTCCTGCATGATGCCGTTGATGGCCATGAGCGCTGAATCGGCGGGTGTACCCGTGACTGAGTAAACTCGCTCGTCATGTTGATGGCGGCGAAGGATGTTACCGAGGGTGAGGCTGTGAGACGTGGCGCTCTGTTGATCGGCCGGGGCCACCACCCATAGTTCGCAGAGGGGCTCGAGAGCCTTCTTGAGCACTTGTATGCCCTGGGCGTGGATGGCGTCGTCGTTTGTAAGGAGAATTCTCATAAATGGAAAAAAGGGTCGGGGCGATAGGATTTGAACCTACGACCACTTGTCCCCCAGACAAGTACGCTACCGGACTGCGCTACGCCCCGACCAAGATGTGAGTCCTTTATATACCAACTCGGGAGGGCCTTCTCAAGACCCAAAATCCAGTTCCTTCCTCAGATCCACCAGTCCCGTCTTGATTTCCATGATCAACTGGCGTTGGCGGGCCCGACCAAAGGGAATCTCAAGTTGATCCACCAGTTCCCGAACCTTGCGGGTTTCGGTCAGACGCTGCCTTGCGCCCTTGATGGTATAGCCATCTTTGTGGAGCAGCTGACGGATGGCCAGAATGAGCTCGATATCCCGCTCGCGATAGTGCCGATTCCCCGCTGAATTCTTCTTGGGTTTAAGCGTGGGAAACTCGGTTTCCCAATATCGCAACACATGGGGTTTGACCCCCGTTAAACTGGACACCTCGCTGATGCTCCAATAGAGGCGTTTGACTTCCCGTGTCTTCTTCATTTTAGGCTCGGGAGCCATGAGCCCCTCCTTTTCGGATCTCGGGAGCCGGGTCCCGGGTCATGAGTTCCTTGATAGCGTTTCTCGCGTCGGCGCCCTCGAAAAGCACGCCATGGATTTTCTCGGTGATGGGCATTTCGACTTGGCGATCCAGGGCCAGATTATGAAGTGTGCGGGCCGTGTAAACGCCTTCGGCCACCTGCACCATGTCTTCCAAAATGTCGTCCAGACTACGGCCCTTGCCTAGCTGTTCACCGACGTAACGATTGCGGCTGTGCTGACTAAAACAGGTGGTAACCAAATCCCCAACTCCTGCCAGACCTAGTAGTGTTTCGCGGCGTCCACCGTAGGATTCGATGAAGCGGCCCATCTCAGCCAAACCGCGACTTAGGAGGGCGCCCTTGGTGTTGTCTCCCATGCCCAGGCCGTCGCAGATTCCCGCGGCCAGGGCGATAACGTTCTTCAGGGCGACGCCCAATTGAGTGCCGGCGCGGTCGTCGTTCACGTAGACACGCAAATTCTCACTGCTGAAATCGTGCTGAAGTTTTTCTCGCAGGGGTCCGGCCTCGCCGGCCAGAACCAAGGCTGTGGGAATGCCTCTTC
>JACNKJ010000229.1 GCA_014382085.1 bacterium | reverse complement strand
TTGGAAACCAACTCGAAGTCGGCCTTGCCGCCGGTCCTCTCGCGAATGAGGTCGCCGATCTTCCGGGTGGTGCCCACGGGAACCGTGCTTTTCTGCACGATCACCTTGAAGCCCTCCATGTGATCGGCAATGTCGCCGGCCACGGCGAAGACGGCGCTGAGGTCGGCGGTACCGTCGTCTTGTTCGGGTGTGCCCACCGCAATGAAGATAACCGTGCTTTCAGCCACGCATTTAGCAAGGTCCGTAGAAAAGCGCAGGCGCCCTTCGTCGCGATTTCGAATGACCATTTCCTCGAGTCCCGGCTCAAAGAAAGGAACCTTGCCCTTCTCAAGCCCCTCGATCTTTCCATGGTCGATATCGTAGCAAATGACTTTGTTCCCGAATTCGGCCAGGCAGGCGCCGGAGACCAGGCCCACATAGCCCGTCCCGATCATCATGATGCGGCTCAACGCAATTCCTCCTCGTTGACGCGATCTCTCCAGTAGTTCAGTAGTTCGGCTAGAAGCGTTTCAAAGTCGATGGACGGCTTCCATTCGGTGGCCGTCCTGAGTTTGGCAGCGGTCCCGGCAAGGCGAGGCGTATCCACAGGGCGGACGCGCTCGGGATCTATCTCTATATCGGGCTTCACTCTGGCCAAGTTGACAAGATAATCCAAAGCTTCACGAACGGAATGATCTTTTCCCGAACAGACATTGTAAATCTCGCCGCTTTGGCCCCGTTCCAACAGGGACAAATAGGCTCGGCAGACGTCTTTTACGTGCAGCCAATCCCGCCGAGGATCCAAATTCCCCACACGCAGCACCGGTTCCTGGAGCCCAGCCTCCATTCGAGCCACCTGCCGGGCGAAAGCCGGCAGCACGAAATCGGGTCGCTGTCCGGGACCGCTATGAGGAAAGCTGCGAGACACGATCACCGGCGGGCCACCCTTCCCCTGGGCCCCAAGCGCGTGTACTTCGGCCTCCGCCTTGGTCCGGCCATAGGGATTCATCGGGGCGGGGGCCTCATCCTCTCGATGAGGGTGCTCGCTGGGTCCATAGACCTCGGCCGAACTGATGAAGAGCATGAGCCGGTCAGGGCAGGCCAAGCGCATGGCTTCCAACAAGTTGAGAGTGGCGGTAACGTTTGCCTGATGGGCCGCATCCGGATCGGCCGAAGCGGCGGCCGGGGAAGCTTGACCGGCCAAATGCACCAGGGCATCGGGCCTGATCTGGTCGAGAACCTTCGAGAGACCCTTGGATCGTGTGAGATCCCATTCAAGACTGTAAACACCCTCGGGCGCCGCCTCGATATTCAGATCGAGGCCCCAGGTCTCATGCCCGGCGGCAATCAAGCTCGCGGCGAAATGCCGTCCCACAAAACCGGAGATTCCCGTGACCAGAACTCTCAAGGAAGCTCGCTTCCGCACTCGGGGAGCTGCACTCGCCAGAATTCGATGAGGTCTGAAAGGGTCTGTTCAAAGGGGATTAGCGGCTTCCAGCCTGTGGCTTCACAGAGGCGGCTGGCGTCGCCTTCCAGGCGTGGCACGTCGCTGGGGCGAAGACGCTTCGGGTCGACTTCGATTTTCACGTCTACACCGGCCAACTTGATGAGCTTGTCCAGCACCTCGGACATGGCCCAACTGCGGCCGGTGGCCACGTTATAAACCTCGCCGGGCTCACCCTTGCTGATGGCCAACCAGTAGGCGCGCACCGTGTCGCGCACGTCGGTGAAGTCGCGACGGGCATCCAGATTGCCCACACGAATGATGTTTTTGCGCAGGCCCATTTCGATTTCCACGACCTGTCGCGCAAAATCGCTGCACACAAAAACGCTGGGACGCCGGGGCCCCGTATGATTGAAGCCACGGGTGCGAATGGTCTTCATGCCGAAACTCATGAAGTACTGATAGGCCAGGGCGTCCTGGGCCACCTTGCTGACGGCATAGGGCGAGAGCGGGCGCAGGGGCTGATCCTCGGTGATGGGAATTTCGCCCTCGTAGACCATGCCGTACTCCTCGCTGGAGCCGGCCACCTGAATGCGACAATCCAGATCGGCCTTGCGCACGGCTTCGAAAATATTGAGCTGCCCGAGCAGGTTGGTACTCAGGCTTTCCTGGGGCGCCTTCCAGCTGGTGGGCACGAAGCTTTGGGCCGCCAGGTGGAAGATGTAGTCGGGACGCACGTCTTCGACCACTTCGCGGGTGGCCGTGGCGTCGCGAATATCGCATTCCTGGAGGGAGACCTTGCCTGCCAGCTGCTTGATATTCTCCCGTCGGCTGCGCCAGCGGTAAAGACCGTGAACCTCAGCCTGCGGTTGTTCCTCCAAGAGAAAATCCGCGAGATGGCTGCCGGCGAACCCGGTTATGCCCGTAATGAGAATCTTCATAATCCGCTCCCGGCGGTATTAGTAGAGAACCTTCAAGGTCGAAAAGCTCATTCCCTGGGTGGCCACCGGATGATTCAATTCCAGGTAGTCCACCAGAAGATTGGCCGCGGTACTTCCATTATTGGAGTACAGATTGTCCATAATGATGCAAAGGGTGTGACTCGCGCCGTCTTCCCAAGGCAGGAGATCGATCAGTCCGAATAAATCCTCCGAGTAGGCCCAGGTTCCAAGGGTGTGATGCTCCAGGCCCAGCTGAGAGCGATGGGCGATCACACCATCCACGCGCACCTCGATCCAGGCTTCCTGCTCGGCTTCCAGCGTGTAGGCCCCCATCCACCAGAAGGTGAGCTGGGATGGGCTGATGATCATGTCCTGACAGACTTGATTACTAATGCCCACATTCTCGCAAACACCACCCAACCAGACCGCGTTCACTCCATCATATGCTGGAAAACCCCAGCTACCCAAAGGGTCGACGATGGTTACGCATTCAGGCGTTTCGGTGAAGCAGGTCCAGGCGCTGCCCGCATCGCATTCCCCATTTTCGAAGCTGCCGTCGTTCACGAGACCGGCGCTCGCCGCTGAGGCGAGCATAAGCAGAACAATCAATACTCTCATGGCTCCATCTCCCTTGGAATTTGCGAAGAATAGCAATCCGCCCGATAAAGGGCAACGGAACTTAGAAGCCCCGGTCCGCGGGCGAATGGATTGCCCATTTCATAACCGGGTGCTAGCTTGACCGAAGATAAAGCTTCCCTGACTTTCGGAGTAAAAATGGGCGCGAGCTTCGATCTTTCCACATGGCCGCTTTGGGGCAACGGACTGGTGGCCGTGGGCACCATCGGGCTTATCGCTCTTGGCGCTCATTGGTTGGTGGAATCGGCCTCGCGCCTGGCCGCCAAGCTCGGCGTTTCCGAATTGATCATCGGACTCACGGTGGTGGCCCTCGGCACCTCGGCGCCGGAGTTCGCGGTGACCATCCTTTCGGCCCTGAGCGGGCACGGCGACATATCCGTGAGCAATATCGTGGGATCGAACATCTTCAATCTCGGGTTCATCCTGGGAGGATGCGCCCTGGTGCGCGCCATTCCCATGGACTCGCGGCTACTGAAGCGCGACGGCGTGGTGCTGGGCGGATCGACCCTGCTCCTGCTGGTTCTGGTGGGCGCCGATCTGACCCTGGGACGCTTCGACGGTGCTCTGCTCTTCGGTCTTTTACTGGTCTATCTGGTCTTTCTCTTCCTTCAGCGGGGTATAGGTAAAAGCGAAGCACAAGATTCCACCGAAACGCCCGAAGGCTCTCTGCTACAAGATGTCCTCATCGTACTCGTCAGTCTGGTCGCCATTGTGGCCGGATCGCACTTCCTGGTGGAATCGGCGGTGGCCGTGGCCAAGGGATTCGGTGTGAGTGAGTGGGCCATCGGCGTTACCGTGGTGGCAGCCGGCACTTCGGCGCCGGAGTTGGCCATCAGTTTGGCTGGCGTCATCAAGGGCCGCTACGCCATCAGCGCGGGTAATATCATCGGCAGCAACATCTTCAATTTGCTGGGAGTCCTGGGCTTGGCGGGAATGCTGCATCCGGTGCAGATCAATCCGGTGGCGCGCATCTCCCTGATCGCGCTCAGTGGGCTGGTACTTCTGGCGCTTCTGCTCATGCGCACTGGATGGAAGCTCTCACGCCGCGAGGGGCTCATTCTGGTGCTCGTGGCGGCCGCCGTCTGGATCAGCGATTTTTCCATGCACGCCATGAGTCACTAGATCAAAAGATAGGTTTGATTGTACTCCAGCATGAAGTTTCTGCGATGTCAGGACAATCGCTACAATTGATTACTTCGCCGCCTCGACCTTGGTAGTTGAAGATGAAACACCCCCGACAAAGCTCGATCCATGGTCTCAGTAAATTCCGTCATACTCCCGAGGACTCGAATAGAGTTCCCCAAGTTTTGGGATTCTCAATAGACATGAGGCCCATTTCCCCTCTGGAGCTGATTCCGCTTCCCCTTCTCATGGCTTGTCACAAAAAACGAATAAACTCACCATCTTAGGCAGTCCTCACACACGCGGCCGGACATGTTTATCATCTATTCCCTGGGATGACAATGCGCCATGGCCCGCTCATGCAAGTGCTGATGACATCTTGAGCAAAGCGTGATCAGGTTTTGCTCGCTGTTGTCGCCGCCGCGCTTGCGCGCTGTAAGGTGGTGCACTTCCAGGAAGTTCGTGGATCGGCATCCCTTGGCCTGGCAACGGTGCCTGTCGCGCATCAACACTGCCCGTCTGCGCGACGGTGGAACGCTCGCCTTGTTGCGCCGCCCTGGTTCCTGCATTCGTGAATCGCAATCAATCTGCGCGCTTTCCGCCGCGTTCAATTGAGACCGCTCCGGCCCTACTGTTTTCGATTCGCAGGTCGGGCATTGCTGCACGATCACTTGGTAGGGCGAAGCGCCGTCCACCCGGGTGGACTCTCCCACTAACGACTCCAGCGCCATGAGCAACACCTGTTCACGATCGCAATGTGTTTTTTCATCAGCTTTTCGAACATGGCCTCGAGGCGAGCCTTGGCCAAGGGCGAGAGGCGCAGGGTCATGGCCTGCACCGGAGCGGCGGGCGGTGCTTCGCGTTCGGGTCCGAGCATTTCGGCCTGTCTTTCATTCCTTACGCGATCCCGCCTCGCCCGGCTCATCACCACTTCTTTTTCCAGATCCCGTCGGCTGCGGCTTTCGGCCAAGGCGAGACATTCCTGCTCTGTCTCAGACGTCGCCACCTTCACCACTTCGCGAGCCTTGGTCCAAGGCAGCTCACCAGACGCTAGACTTCGCTTGAGACCTGGAAGCTCACTCAGCGCTTCGGCAAGGCGAATGAACTCATAGGTTTACTGCGAGAAAAACCGAGGGCCTCCTCGGCATAGAGATGAATGCTCGCATAGCCCAGCCCACAATAGAGCTTACGCTTCAGGACTTTGGCGAAAAGGGTGACCGCCTGGCCTTCAGCTTTGCGCAGGGTGGCCAGAGCCGCGAGCAATTGCTCATGGACGATTTTTGCATTGGATTGTTCGGACATTTCCCACTCCAGATATCCTTGTCTCCGGGAGGAGAAGAGAGCGGGGAGGATGTAAGTAATCTAGCAAATCGGAGCGCGAGAAACAAGTGCTAACTTTTTTTATTTCAACAGGTTACCTGGCAGCGGGGGCACGTTTCTTGCCGACCCGAAGACACATAAAAGTCCACCCGGGTGGACGCCGCCACCCCGCTAACTCAAATGCCGGCTCCCCGGCTTCACGGCCTCAAGACCCTCGGCGCAAAGCGGGCAGGCGGCCGGATCCCAGGCATTCACTTCCACCTTCAGTAGCGACTGAAACGGCGCGCCGAAGTCGACATTGCGATCTCCGCTGCGGTCCACCACCGAGGCCGTGGCCGCCACCTCACCGCCAGCTTCGCGAATGAGCGAAGCCACTTCCAAGAGAGAACCGCCGCTGGTGATCACATCTTCCACCACCGCGGCGCGGCAGCAATCGGGGAAGTCAAAACGACGTAGGGTCATGGCACCTTCCACCCTTTCGGTGAACAGGAAGGGCACTCCCAGAGCGCGGGCCACTTCGTGACCGATGATCAGCCCGCCCATGGCCGGGCTGATCACATGGGTGATTCCTTCGGGCATTTTCGCCGCAATGGCTTCGCCGCAGGCGGCCGCGTGGCGCGGATGGGCAAGCAGTCGGGCACATTGAAAATATTGATCGCTGTGCATTCCACTGGTGAGGGTGAAATGACCTTCCAGCATGCCGCCGGTTTCGCGAAAAGCATCGAGCAGGGTGTCGCGATTCATTTCTCTTCCTTTATAGAGCGCTTTGCATGTCATCGAGGATGGCGGCGCAGGCGGCCGCAGGGTCATGGGCCTGGGTTACAGGGCGACCCACGACCAGGTGACTGGCTCCGGCTCGCAAAGCCTCGGCCGGCGTGAGCACGCGCTTCTGATCGCCCACATCGCCGCCCGCGGGCCGGATGCCCGGCGTGACAATGAGGAAATCCTCGCCGCAGGCGGCGCGAATGGCGCTCGCCTCCCTGGCCGAAGCCACCACTCCGTCCAGGCCCCAATCTCGTGCAAGTTCGGCCAGACGCAGAGCGGCATGACCTGCGGCCAGATCGGCCTTCCAAAGTTGGTTCAGATCATCGTCGCCCAAACTGGTAAGCACGGTAACGCCGATGAGTTTCATCTTCGATCCACTGGCGTCGCGCGCTGCCACCGCCGCACGGCACATGGCCTCGCCGCCTGAAAGGTGGATGTTCGTCACCGCGGCCCCCAGTCCCGCCACTCGGGAAACCGCGCCGGCCACTGTGTTGGGAATATCGTGGAACTTGAGATCGAGAAAGAGCTCGGCCCGCTCCGCAAGTTCTCTGACCAAGCCGGGACCTTCGGCGCTGAACAGCTCCAGCCCCAATTTTAGACCCACCTTCATAGGCGCCAACTTCTCGGCGAGGTCGCGGGCAGCGGATGCATAAGGAAAATCCAGGGCTATATAAAGTCGGGAAGCGGCGCTCAAGCCTGCTCCTTCCATTGTTCGCGAAGGGAGTTCAAATTCGTATGACCCTGCGCGTCGAGATGGGTGGCAAGATCATCCAAAATTCGCTGGGGCGCTCCCGGATCCGAGAAAAGTACCGTACCCAGTTGCACGGCCTCAGCGCCCGCGGCCAGAAATTTCAACAGGCCCTTGGCCGATGATGCCCCCCCCACGCCAATGGTGGGAATGCCGCCCTCTCGCGCGATACGCCAAACCGCGGCCAGGGCCACGGGCAAAATAGCAGGACCGGAGAGCCCCGCCGTCACGCGTGCAAAGGGGCTCTTGCCGCTGTCGATGTTGATATCCATTCCGAGCAGCGTGTTGATGGCGGTGACCGCGTCGGCGCCCGCGTCTTGTGCCGCCCGCGCCACTTCGCTGATGTCGGTGACATTGGGGCTGAGCTTGATCCACATGGGCCGCGCGAATACCCGCCGTACCGCCTTGCCGATGGCGGCAACGGCAGCCGGATCGGCCGCGAAATTGCGGCCATGCTCGGCCACGTTGGGGCAACTGAGGTTCAGCTCTAGAGCGTCAACTCGCGCATGCTCGGCTAAACGCTCCGCCATCTCGGCGAACTCGCCGGCGGATCCTGCGGAAACGGACACGACGATCTTGCTGTCCACATCTTCCAGGGCCGGCAGCTTATCGGCGAGGAAGGCGTCCAGGCCCACGTTTTCTAGACCGATGGAATTGAGCATTCCGGCATGGGTCTCGGCCAGGCGCGGCACAGGATTACCTCTTCGCGGCGCGGGCGTGATGGTCTTGGTGACGATGCCACCAAAGAGAGACGGTGGAATGACCGGATCCGCTTCCAGGCCGTAACCGAAACAACCCGAGGCGGCGAGCATGGGATTTTTCAGCTCGAGCCCACCGGCGAAGACAAGTAGATCAGCCACAACTGCCCTCCTCTTGCAGGCAGACTTCGCCGGCCTCATTCACATCCACAAGATCATCGGCGTCGAAGACAGGCCCTTCACGGCAAACCGTGGCGTAGCGCCAATCGTCCCCGGTGGCAACAGGCCTTACACAGCCGCGGCAAAAGCCCATGCCGCAGGCCATGCGTTCCTCCAGGGAAAGCTCCATGGCTTCGCCGGGCTGCCGTACTTTCTTCAAAGCCTCGAGCATAGGCCCTGGGCCGCAGGCTTGAATGCGCCCGGCTTCGCGATCGCCTGCCAATGCCGCCACAGTATGACCCTTTTGCCCGCGCCGGCCGTCCAGGGTAAAGATTTCAGGCTCTTGGCTAAGCTTCGAAAGTGCTGAGTCAGGCACATCATCCGCGCTATTGAAACCGAAGAGCACGCGATGGGCGATGCCTTCGGCACTCAGGCGGCGAGAAAGAAAACATAGGGGCGGGACACCCGCACCGCCCCCCACCAGAATGGGCTGCGGCTGCGCGGCGCGAGAAAAAGGTCGACCCAAGGGGCCAAGTAGCCTCAGAGAATCGCCGGGTTCGGCGGCGGCGAGAAGTTCCGTGCCGCGACCCACAACTTTGAAAAGGATGTCCACGAAGTCGCCATCATGATTCAGCACGCTCATGGGACGCATGAGCAAAGGATCCGGCGCAGGGCTCTCAATTTCGCCCAGGCCGATCATAAAAAAGGCCCCCGGCTCGGAAGGAGCCAGGCCCGGTGCTTCCATGGAAAGATGATAGTAGAGGCCGTCGCGCTTCAGCGCGCGAACCCTTCCACTTCGATAGGCGGCGGAGAGTTCTCCGCTCAAGGTGCCCCTCCCAACTCGCGTTTCCATCCGCTCACCCACTTGGCGGCCTGGCTTTCGGGATAAGATTCCAGCAACTGGCGCGAAGCGGCCAGCGCGGCCAAGGTATCGGCCAGATTGTATCGCTGGATGTAGCATAGGGCGTAGGCCGCTCGTGGCGCCCAGGGGCTTTCGGGGAAATCGACGAGCACGCTTTCGTAGGCATCCAGCGCGGCTTCCGGATCTTCCAAGCTCAGGAATTGATTCTCTGCAAGACGATACTGCGCCTCGGCCAAAGATGAATCGCCCTCGGCGGTACTGGCGCTCTCTTGTGCGAGGATGAAATCCTCCAGAGCCTGCTTGCGGCGGGCGGCCAGGTCGCGGGAAATGCCGCGCCCGCCCTCGCTGACCGCTTTGCCGAAAGCTTCGAGCGCCGCGTCACGATCATCCAGTTGGATCTGATTGATAAGGCCGATGCGATACCAGGCCTCGGCCGCATGCGCCTGCTTGGAAAACTCCACGGCCACATCTTCCAGAAGCTGCAGAGCCTCGTCGAAACGCTGCTGCTTTTCGTAAACCAGAGCGCGAAGAAGCAGAACCTGAGGTCGCTTATGGAAGTTTTCCGCCACGGGGACCATTTCATCCAGTTGTTCATGGGCCTCATCCAGGCGACGTAGTTTGATGAGCGACTCTACCTGTTGCATCTGTCCGTCGAAAGCCAAGCCGCGCTTGCGCGCCGTCGCCGCGAGATTCTCGAACTCCAGCACGGCGTTTTCATAATCCTCACGTTCCACAAAAATGCGGCCGCGCTTGAGCCGAGCTTCATCGTTCCAATCACTGTGCTCGAAGCGATCAATCAGTTTCCCGAAAGCGGCCAGGGCGGCGTCCCAATTCCCCAGTTGGTATTCCGCCTCAGCCCCGCGGTACATGGCCTCGGCCAGATGCTTGGATTTGGGATAGGTCTCCGCCAGACGGGCCAAGACCGCAATGGCACGACTCTCTTCTTCTCTTTCAAGATGTGCGACGCCGCGCATGAAGAGCGCCTCTTCCTGGAACGGATGTTCGGGAAAGCGCTCGTTCAATTCATCCAGTCGAGTGAGACAGCGGCCGTATTCCTTTTTGCGGAAATAGGACTTGCTCATGAGAAAGAGTGCGTCGTCTACCCATTTGCTTTCGGGAAATTCTTCGAGAAGTTTCTGGCACTTGGTCACGCAGGCATCGTAACTACGCCGGGCCTGAGGCGTGAGCTTGCCCGTGGGGTCCATGGGCATGTCCTCGGCCTCTTTAAAAGATTTCTTGGCGTTGGTGTAGGTGTTGAAATAGGCGCAATCCGAAAGCGCGCCAACAAGCAGCAGTAGCATGAGCAAAGCCAAGTACTGGCGCACATGCGGAACCTGAACTGAGAACTTGAACCTGGAGCTACGCAATCGCGGCTTCCTTGGCCAAATTCGGAGTGAAGCTCTCACGGCTTTCTCCATCCTCTTCGTAACGGCGGAAGACGGGGCGGCCGGCCAGGAAGGTGGCGCGAACGCGGCCCGTGAGTTCCATTCCCTCGAAGGGCGTGTTGTCCGAACGCGAAGCGGTTTCCTTGCCGCGCACAGTCCATCGCTCGGTGGGATCGAAGAGTACCAGATCCGCCGGTGCGCCGGCGACCAATCGTCCCTGTTCCACCCCGATGATAGCGGCGGGCTTGGAGCTCATCAAAGCCACTGCGGCGGGCAGATCCAGAAGTCCCGGCTCCACCAATCGTGTGATGACCGCCGAAAGGCTGGTCTCGAGGCCGGTCACGCCGAAGGGCGCGTAGGCAAACTCCACGTTCTTTTCGATCTCCGTATGCGGCGCGTGGTCAGTGGCCACTGCGTCCAGCGTTCCGTCGATGAGTCCCTGGACCAGGGCTTCCTGGTCGATCTTCTCGCGCAGCGGAGGATTCATCTTCTTGTGGGAGTCATAGGTGCTCACGTGGCTGTGGTCCAGGAGAAGATAGTGCGGTGTGGTCTCGCCGGTCACGCGCAGGCCCTCGGCTTTGGCGCGCCGAATGATATCCACGCTTCCCCCACTGGAAATGTGGCAGATATGCAATTTAGCGCCGGTCATCTTGGCCAGGCGCACCTCGCGCTCCACGGCGATCTCCTCGCTTTCGCGGGGAATGCCTTCCAGGCCCAATCGCGAGGAAACCGATCCTTCGTGCATCTGCCCGCCTCGGCTGAGGCTGGCCTCTTCCGAATGACTCATGATGAGCAGGTCCCAGGCGCGGCTCAACTCCATGGCCCGGCGCATGATGCCGGCGTCGGCCACAGGCCAGCCGTCGTCGCTGAAGGCGATGGCACCTTCGTCGTGCATCTCGCCCAGATCGGCCAGTTGCTTGCCGTCGGATCCGCGTGTAATGGCTCCCACCGGCAGCACGCGGCAGAGTCCCGCTTGGCGTGCCCGTGCGCGAATGAAGGCCACCTTGGAGCCATCGTCGCAAATGGGATTGGTGTTGGGCATGGAACAGAGGGTGGTCACTCCGCCGCGAGCCGCAGACATAGCTCCGGTCTGCACAGTTTCCTTTTCTTCATAACCTGGCTCCCGCAGATGCACATGCAAGTCGATAAGCCCGGGAGCCAGGTGTAATCCTTCGCCGTCCAGAATCTTGCCTTCGCCGGCAAACGCACCTTCGCGCACTTCGGCGATGAGACCGCCGTCCACCTTGACCGCACCCTCGAAAATGCGTCCCGCTTCGGGGTCGACGATCTTCACCTTGGTGAGCCAAAACTCACCCTGTTTGCAGATCTCGCTCCAATCCTTCACGCCAGGACCTCGCTCTTCTCAAGGGGTTTCTCTTCGATTTCACCGCGCTCAAGTTTTTTGCGCGCCTCGCTGAGCAGATAGAGCACGGCCATGCGAACGGCCAAGCCGTTGGTGACCTGTTCCAGAATCACCGAGCGCGGTCCGTCGGCCACTTCCTGCGCAATCTCCACGCCGCGGTTCATGGGACCGGGATGCATGACAATGCCGTCGGGAGCGAGTAGCTCCAGATGCTTCAGGCCCACCTGCCAATCGCGCGCATAGGCGCGCATGCTGGGCATGAGGCCGCCTTCCTGCCGTTCCTTCTGAACGCGCAGCACGTTCACCACGTGGGCGCCTTTGAGTGCGCGTCCAATGTCATAGTCCACACTCACCCCGAGGCTTTCGGGTTTGGGAGGTATGAAGGTGGGCGGGCCACTGAGAACGACTTCGGCACCCAGCTTGGTGAGCCCATGAATGTTGCTTCGCGCCACGCGGCTATGCAGGATGTCCCCCACTATGACCACCTTGCGCCCGGACAGGTCACCCAGGTGATGGCGCATGGTGAGCATGTCGAGCAGACCCTGTGTGGGATGCTCGTGCTTGCCATCGCCTGCGTTGACCACGCTGGCCGGTACGCGCTCGGCCAGGTAGTGGGGAGCACCGCTGGCTCCGTGTCGCATAACAATGATGTCCATCTTCATGGCCAGCAGATTTTCCACGGTGTCGAGCAGGCTCTCGCCCTTCTGCACGCTGCTGGTGGATTTGCTGAAGTTCACCACGTCCGCGCTGAGACGCTTTTCCGCAAGCTCGAAACTGATGCGCGTGCGGGTGCTGTCTTCGAAAAAGAGGTTCACCACGGTGAAGCCGCGAAGGGTGGGCACCTTCTTAATTTCGCGTTCGCTGATTTCGCGGAAGCTCTCGGCGGTGTCGAGGATGTGAATGATCTCTTCGCGGCTGAGGCTTTCCAGATCGAGCAGGTGCATTCGGTCGAAGCTCATTCGCTCATCTCCCCAAGCAGGACGATTTCCGCCTCGTCGATTTCCATCAATTTCACCTTCACCACTTCGCGTCCACTGGTGGGCACGTTCTTGCCTACGTAGTCGGCGCGGATGGGAAGTTCGCGGTGTCCGCGGTCGATAAGCACCGCCAGTTGAATGGAGGCGGGGCGCCCGAAGTCCATGATGGCGTCCATGGCGCTTCGTACAGTTCGGCCCGTGAAGAGCACGTCGTCGGTGAGGATCACGTGCTTGCCGCTGATGTCGCCCGGGATGATGGTTTCGCCCACTCGCGGCTGGGGGCCGATCTGCGCCAAGTCATCGCGGTAGAAGGCGATGTCGATGCTGCCCGTGGGAATTTCGGCTCCGCCGTCGATGACGGCGATGTATCCGGCCATGCGCTCGGCGATGGGAATACCCCGCCGGCGAATGCCCAAGAAAACCAGATCATCCGCGCTCTCATGGCGCTCGAGAACCTCGTGGCTCATGCGCTTGAGGGCTCGGTCCATCTTTTCCGGGCTCATCAGCACGGCTTTTTGGTGGAATTGCTTCAGGGTCTCGGTGGGCATTCGGCCTCCCCCGCCCGCGTCTCAAGGAGGGTCACCGGCGCTTTAGGGCAAAAAAAATCCCGAGTCCTTCTGGACTGGGTTTGTACTTTTGCGCGGTTCATTTCCCTCCCTTTTCGACCTCGCGGGATCGATTTAAAGGATCTGATCGCCGGGCGCGTCCCGGTGCTGCACATGATAGTCAGGATTGGAGTGACTTTCAAGAGTGAAGGGGCTAGGTTGAGTCACCAGTCACCAGTCACCAGTCTCCAGCTAGAAACTCGGGACTGGTGACTGAAGACCGAAGGAGAACCCATGTCCGACAAGCGCCTAGACTACTGGCTTCGTGAAATCCTTCCTCTTCCCACCGCTCCCTTCAATGAAGACGCCGTTCGCGCTCGGGTACGCCGTCTGGCCGAAGAACGCGGCCTGGGCATCAAAGAGGACAGAGCCGGCAACCTCTTGCTGGAGTACAAGAACCCCGGTCGGCGCAGCAAGGCCGTGGCCTTTACCTGCCATA
>JACNKJ010000241.1 GCA_014382085.1 bacterium | reverse complement strand
CTCGATCGCGCGCGACTCATGGATCTTTCCGGCAATGGTCTGGCCGCAGCAGGTCAGGGCGTACTTCACGGGCACGCATTCATGGAAGAGCTCTCCGAAGTGCTCAAGGTTCCCCTCTTCAACCTCATGAGCGATCTGGCCGCGCCCACCCAGGCACTGTCCTCATTGCTCACCCTCAACGAGCATCGCGGTGAAAAGCTGGAAGAGGCTCGAGCGGCTCTGCTTTGGGCACCTCCGGGACAGGCTCAGAAAAGCACGGCGCTGCCACTTTCCCTGGCCGAGTTGTTCCTGCGACAAGGAATCAGTCTGCGTATGGCATGCCCCTCCAGATTCCATCCCGGCGGTGAAACTGCCGAGTATTTGGATGGCTTCCTACCCGGCGGATTTGAATTCAGCGAAGACCCCGGTGAGGCTCTGGACAGTGCCGATCTGGTCTTCTCCATGAATTGGACGCCCGAAGTCGGCGCGGAAGACCTTGAAGAACTGGCAGCCATGGGCAGCGAGTATTCCGATTGGAGAATGAGCTCCGAGTTGCTGTCTCTCGCCGCGCCGGAAGCCCTCGTCGGCGGCGGACTGCCTCAAAGTCGCGACAACGAAATCGATGGCGCTCTCCTGGACGACCCCAGGTCCATCCACAGGGAAGAGAGCGCCAATCTCTTGCACATTTCCAAGGCTGTGCTGGCAATGTTCATGGATCCCGCCATCGCCGGCAGCGTCGGAGAAGAACATGACTCGACAATTCAGTGAGGACGAACTCTTTGTCATCACGCTAGGCGGTAACGCCGTCTTGCCGGTGGGCAAGAGCGGAAGCATTGATGAGCAGTTTAATCTGACTCGCGCGACCATGTCCCATGTGGCCGATCTATCCAAGACGGGTTTGCGTATGGTGCTCAGCCATGGCAATGGTCCCATCGTAGGGAACATCGTTATTCGCAATGAGTGCGCGAGCCACTTGGTTACGCCCATGCCGCTCTTTGTCTGCGGTGCCGACAGCCAGGGCGGCATCGGTTTCATGATCCAGAATGCCCTGCGCAACGAACTCTATCTTTCAGGTTCGACGCAGCCGGTGGCAACCATCGTGACTCAGGTGGAAGTGGACGCCAAGGATCCCGCCTTCGAAAATCCGAGCAAGCCCATTGGACCCTTCTATCGCGAGGATGAAGCTCGCAACATGGAAGAGCAAAAGGCTTGGGTCATGAAAGAGGATGCGGGACGCGGATGGCGGCGCGTGGTGGCCAGCCCCGAACCCAGGCGCATTGTGGAATGGGATGTCATCAAAATGCTGGTGGACGGGAATGTCCTGACCATCTGCGCCGGCGGCGGCGGCATTCCCGTGCGCATGAGCAAAGATGGATTGCTCAAGGGCGTCGACGCGGTCATCGACAAGGATCTGGCAGCGGTATTGTTAGCCCAATCTCTGGGTGCCACCGGCTTGGTGTTCATCACGGCCGTGCACCATGTGGCTGTGGGTTTCGGCACGCCCCGGCAGCGCGATCTCGAACGCGTGAGCCTGGAAGAGATCAAGGCCTACCAGGCGGCGGGGGAATTCCCCGCGGGCAGCATGGGTCCTAAAATGGAAGCAGCCATCCGCTTCCTCGAAGGCGGCGGCAAAGAAGCCATCGTCTGCGCGCCCGAAGCCTTGCACGATGCCATTAACGGCAAAGCCGGCACCCGCATTTACGCATAGGAGAAACATGTCACGCCGATTTCTCATTGCATTGATCCTGCCCCTGCTCCTGCTCTCGGCTTGTACCGAGGGCGAGAAGAATGAGGCGGACACGGACGCGCTTCAGATCGGCATGGTCTTCGACATCGGCGGCAAAGGCGATCGCTCCTTTAATGACTCGGCCTATCGCGGACTGCTCAAGGCCAAGGAAGACTTCGGCGTGAGCGTTGTGGAGTTCGAGCCGGGTCAAGATTCCGATCGGGAACAAGGTCTGCGCAAACTGGCATCCCGGGGATTCGACCTGGTCATCGGTGTGGGATTCCTCTTCACGGAGTCCATACGCGCCGTGGGAGCAGACTATCCCGAAGTGCATTTCGCCTTGGTCGACGGCTACGTGGACGGCTTGCCCAACGTGGCCAGCCTGCTCTTCCGCGAGGAAGAAGGATCATTCCTAGTGGGCGCTCTGGCAGCGCTGAATAGTGAAAGTGGCATCATCGGATTCGTGGGCGGCATGGAAGTGGCGCTTATCCGTAAATTCGAGGCGGGCTATCGGGCCGGCGCCCTGGCCGTGAGGCCGGAGGTGAAGGTTTTGGTGAACTATGCGGGTGTGACGCCCTCCTCCTTTGCCGATCCGGTAAAGGGCAAGGAACTGACCTTGTCTCAGATCGGCCGCGGCGCCGACGTGATCTTCCACGCTTCAGGTACCACGGGCAACGGCGTCATCGAGGCCGCCCGTTCGAAGGGTGTCTTCGCCATCGGTGTGGACTCCAATCAGAATCACATGGCTCCGGGCACCCTGCTCACCAGCATGGAGAAGCGCGTGGATCGGGCGGTCTACGAAGCCATTCGCGGCCTGGTCGATAAAAAATTCTCCGGCGGCATTCACGAATTCGGCCTGGAGGGCGGAGCGCTGGGCTATGCCATGGACGAGTATAACGAGGGCTTGATTTCGCCTGCTCACCAAGCTATTGCCGATTCCCTGGCCCGCGAAATCATCGCCGGCCGCATCCCGGTGCCCAAGGAGTAGCGTGAAGGTCCGGCTTTCGGGGCTGATCA
>JACNKJ010000153.1 GCA_014382085.1 bacterium | reverse complement strand
AGTCATTCACTTCTTCCTCAACCCAGCCGACGGCTCTGCCGCCAAGGGATACAGGTGTGGGGAATCTGCCTTCTGAGATGCGTAGATAAATCGTCGAGCGCGAAAGGCCCGTGCGTTGTTTTACGGTAGGTAGTCTTAGTATCGTGGTAGCCATGTTTGCGCCTCCATAGGCGTTGTTGAACATAGTTACCGATTGTTATGTCACGAAAGGGCGCTGCGAATGCACGGTGCATAGCAGCGGTTAGCCGATGCGGGGCAGCGGCTAGGTGGTGGAGGATGTTGGGTCCGGGGTATTTCTCAGTGCCTTGCGGGCGGCGGAGTAGGACATATCCAGCGCGGCGCATTCTTCCTCGGCGCAGCGGTCGCGGGAGGTATATTTACCCGTAGCCCAGATGTCACGTATCTGCTGTTGCTTGTCGCGGCTGCCGCCGGGTTGGTTATGCCGCGCATCCGCCGCAGCCTTGGCTTGCTGTTTGCGCCAAACCGGAGACCCTATACCAGCCGACGGCTGCCGTTCATCGCCATCTAAAGCGCGCAGCAGCGCGTGCTTATCCAGTTTAAGACCGTGCGCGTCCAGGGCCAGCACTTGGGTCAACGGGATGGAATGATTGGCTAGAGAAAGGGTGAGCGTGCTATCGACAACAAGCGCAAGGTGACTGGAATGCTTTGTGCCCTTGAGCATTCCGATCTCCCAACGACCCGCCGATGAAATGCCCATGTTTGGACGTTGCAGACCAAGCAAGCCCGCAAGCAGTTCAGCGATGGAATCACCGGATGCCTGCCACTGTTCGAGGCTGGCAGTCGGCACCGAAATGCGGCCGATGTCGTCGCGCTTGTCGCAAACGATGAACAGCGCCGGGTCGCCGGAAGGCTGCGGGATCGTGTGAACCGGCATCACGCATTCCTCCTCGCAGCCGGGGCATACCGCGCTGGAGGCAGGTCGCGCCCTGGTGATGAGCTTCTGCGCCTTCATCGCCGTGACGGCTTCACCGGGCCATTGAGCCAGTTCATTGGTGCTGATAAGGGCCGAGGCACCCTGCAAGGCGGCCACCCGGTCGAGCAGTTCGATCAGGGCGTCTTCCGGTGTCATGCCTCAGCGGGCTCCGGCGCTTCCTCGACTTCTTCCGGTTCCTTGGGCTCGATGCCCGAGGCTTCCAGCATGTCCCGCAACTTCATGCCCAACTCGTCGTACTTGAGCGAGCAGGAGTTGGGATAGGTAATGCGGATGGGAATAATCATGGCGGGCTTGTCGGCATCGACCACCATGGAAACCGCAATCTCCACCTGGGTGACGTTATACAGGTGCAACGGTGTCGCCTTGCCGATCTTGTCCAGCAGGTCATAGATTGCACCGGAGTCGTCGCTGGTGTCCGCCTCCAGGGTGATCCGCTCCCCTTTGTTGAAACGTGAAGAGAGCCGCAGCTTGCGCACGGCAACTTCCTCAATCCCACTGCCGACGCCATAGACAAAATCGAAGCCCCGCTTGCCGATCTGTCCCAGATCGTAGATGCGTTCATCCTTGGGGTCGGGCGGCAATTCATCCAGCTTCAGGATGGTGGTGGCGAACATCCCTTGCAGTGGCTCCATGGCCTTCCTCGCCCCGCGAAAGTTCAGGTCCAGCGTGCCGTCCTTCTGCGAGTAGACGAAGATCACCTCGAAGGCGGGGGTGTGCGGGCGGCGTTCAAATTCACCATCGACCCATTCGGTTTCCTGCTGAGAATAGTCTTCGGGATAGGCAAAGTAATAATCCAGATCGCCTCGGCGGAAGGGCTCCACCACACAGTTGTTGCCCCGGCCCTCGGTGTGGTGAAAGTAGGTGCGGATTTGCGCGGCCAGTTGCCGGATGCTGGCATCGTCCACCGCAGCGGGCTTGTGGCCCATGTTTTTGCGCTTGCGCCAGTAGGGAAGGGTGTCGGCATGATAGAAGCGGGTCGCGCCTTTCCAGCACTCGCCATGATCCAGATAGGTGACCATCGCCCGGTGATAGTGATCGGGCAGCGCCGACAGGGTTTCGATGAACGCCGTCAGGCCCTCGGGGTTGGCCTGCATCTGCCAACGGGCCTCGTCGATGATGGCCCGGAATCCCTTCTCGCAGCTCAGCTCGAAGATGTCCTGAAACTCGGCATCCATCGGCTTGCGCTGTTCCTCGGGCAGTTCGAGCCAGGCGGCAAACAGTTCGTCCGGCTTGGTCTCCTTCATGGCCGTGAAGTCCAGATCGGTGAACAGCTCCCGCTTATGGAAATAGCGGGCCAGCAGGGCATTGGGTATCTGCCGGAAGAAGTTCTTCGTGGAGTAGTGCCGGGCCATGGTCCCTCCTGAGCCGTATTGTTCTGAATCCCTTGGATTATATGGGATGTTGCAGTACATTACAGTACATTTACAGTAATTCGCCAGAACTGAGGGGAACCATGGCCACCGCCAAGACCACTACGCTGAATTTTCGCATCGAACCGGAACTTAAAGATGCGCTGCGCACGGCGGCGGAGCGGGAGCATCGTTCCATCGCCAACATGGTGGCGGTGTTGATCATGGATTACTGCGAGCGCAACGACATTGTCATTGATGGCATAGAAGCAGCCCGAAAGGGGAGTGATACACAGTGAATAGTAAATCCCCCATAAAAATGCCTACGATATCCGTGATAATCATCGCTACGGGCAGTGAGGCCCCATGATCAAACTCGAAGACATCAAAAAGGACGCGCAGGTTTTAGGCATACAGGGC
>JACNKJ010000132.1 GCA_014382085.1 bacterium | reverse complement strand
GACTTTGTTGACAAGAGAGTAAGCGTGTGTTAACTGGCGCCGGTGCCAAAGGGCCCCGCTGCACGATAGCGTCACAAGGATGGAAATCATGAGCCGGAGGGGAATTCCAGGAGCGATTTGGATCGTCCTACTGCTACTGGCCGTTGCGCCTGTCGCTTGGGCCCAGGACTGGACCACCGAGGATTGCTTGGACTGTCACTCGGAGTCCGACGGGGATATGCCCGTCGTGGGTCTGGAACACCTGGCAAAAAGCATTCACGTGGACCTGGACTGCGTGGACTGTCACATGGACATCGAAGATCTGCCCCATGAAGAGCAGATTCCCGCCGTTAACTGTGGCGAGTGCCATGATGACGTGGCCGAGCAGTATCAGCGTCATGGCTTCGGGAAGGTGGGCGTGGCTCCCGATATTCCAACCTGCACAGATTGCCACAATACCCACGACATCCGCCTGGTGATGGATAAGGCTTCCCCAGTCAATCCCCTGAACCTGCCCGAGACCTGTGGCAATTGCCATGAGGACGGCGGTTTCACTGAAAGCCATGGCATTCGCTTTAAGCACCCGGTGAAGGTTTACACCAACAGCGTACACGGCAAGGCGGCGCTCGGTGGCATCTATTCGGCGGCCACATGCAACGATTGCCACTCCACAGACGGCAGCTCGCACAAGATCCTGCCTCCCGGTGATGTGTCCTCGCCCATCAACCACTTCAATATCGCGGCAACCTGCGGCAAGTGCCACAAGTACATCGAGCAGGATTACAATGAGGGCATCCACGGAATACTGACAATGCGCGGCCAGGTGGAATCTCCCATCTGTACCACCTGTCATGGCGAGCACAATATCCTGCTTACCGACGATCCGCGTTCTCCCGTTAGCTCCAGTCGCCTCGCTGAGGCGACCTGCTCGCCTTGCCACGAATCGGCATCGCTCAATGAGAAATATGAGTTGCCCACGGGCCGTCTGCTCTCCTTCCAGGACTCTTATCACGGCCTCAAGAGCAAGGCCGGCGACCAGACCGTGGCCAATTGCGCGTCTTGCCATGGGGCCCATCGCATCTTGCCCTCAAGCAACCCCACGTCGACGGTTCATCCCGATAACCTTCAGCACACCTGCGGCGACTGCCATCCGGATATCTCCGCAAAAATTGCGCAGACTGCCATCCATGACGCCAACAGCGGACTGCATACCGGGGTGGCCGGAATCGTGAGGGTGGTCTACCTGGTTTTGATTTTCGGCGTAATCGGGGGCATGGCGCTGCACTGGCTCATTGATCTGCGCAAGCAGGTGAAAAATGTCATGAAGAAGAAGGACATTAGGCGTATGGAAGGCGACGAAGTGGTTCAACACTTCATCCTGGCGCTTTCCTTTACCCTGCTGGTCATTTCCGGATTCTCACTGCGTTTCTATGACGTTTGGTGGTCGGAGATGTTGTTTAGCTGGGAAGGCGGCGCTGCCTTCCGCGGTGATCTTCATCGTATATCCGGTGTGATCATGTTGCTCGCCTCGGTCTGGCACCTTTTCTTCTTGGGCACCGAACGTGGCAAACAGTTCCTTCGGGACATGTGGCCAAAATGGGAGGACGCCAAGCAGGCCTTCCAAATGATGGGATACAACCTGGGCATCGTGAAGGATCATCCTCAATTCGGCCGCTTCTCTTATGTGGAGAAGGCTGAATACTGGGCTCTGGTCTGGGGAACCGCCGTTATGGGACTTACTGGATTCATGCTCTGGTTCGACAACCTCTTCGTCACCTGGCTACCCAAGGGCTTCCTGGATGTCGCCCTGGTTATCCACTATTACGAAGCCTGGCTGGCATTCCTGGCCATTCTTATCTGGCACATGTACTCGACGGTGTTCAGCCCCAACGTCTATCCCATGAACCCGTCCTGGCTCACGGGATACATGCCCAGGGAACAGTTTGAAAAGGAACATCCTCTGGCCATGCCCAAGGAAGAGGACGAGACGAGCGAGTCCGAAGAATAGTTTCTTGGGATCACAATAAAAAAGCCCCCGTCCGATGACGGGGGCTTTCTTGTTGGAAGCGAAAATGATTGCTACTGCAGCATGATCATCTTGCGGGACTGGCGTTCATCGTCCGTCTGGACTTCGTAGAAATAAACTCCCGACGGCATGATTTCGCCGTCATCGCTACGTCCATCCCAGAGGTAGTGATAGCTGCCGCCGTCCGCGTGATAGCGCAGCACTTCGCGCAGCATGCGGCCGCCCGCGCTGATGATGCGCAGGGAAACTTCACCGGGCTCGGAAAGCTCGTAGTAGAAGGTCGTGGTCGGGTTGAAGGGATTGGGATAGTTCTGCCCCAATTCCAACTTGGGCACCGGCGCGCCACCCGGCGCGGATGTGGGATCGTAACGATAGAGAATTAACTGTCCCATGACTTTCCAGTTGGGAGGTGTAGTGCCGTTGTAGTTGCAATCGGTGCAGGTCTGCCCGGGAATGCAATCGGGGTTCGTGGGATTGCAGGGATTGAAATACTGCTCGATGTTGTAGTCGAAGGTCATCTCCTGCCCTGGCGTGAGCAAGGAGGTGATGTCATTGTCCCAGGGTGTAACCTTGTCGCCTGGGCACCATCCCGCGCGTGGATACTGCCAGGTGCCGCCCTGTGGGCTGCAGGGATTGTTGGCGCAGCCGTTCCAAAGCAAATGCGTGTAGGTTTCCGTGTTTGCCACGATGGAGTGATCTTTTGGACAGAACTCGGCGCAGTTCTCGACGAAGCCGAAACCGTGACCGGTGGTGACCATGCGCACCTTGGCCGCTGCAGCTTCTGCGGGAATCATGACAGGCACCGGAGGTAGCTCCGCTTCATGAGCGAAGTAGTCGTTGCCGTAGATGATCCAATCATCCAGGTAGAGATTCACGATTTCGAATGGCTGGAGCTCATTGTAGCCCCGCACGAAGGCGAACTCGCAGGTGATGAGCCAACCCTTGAGATTACCCATCCAAGATTCGATGTAGAGCTTCAGGTCCACCTGATCTTTGAGTAAGAACTTGTAGTCGGTCAGGTCGTAGACCCATTGACAGCTACCCGGATAATTGGAAGGTCCGGTGATGTCGTAGGGGGTAATGAAGCGGGCGATTTCCACGTCGCGGGTGTCACCGCCGCCGAGATCTTCGATTAGGCGGAGCCAGGCGTATCGATCCCAGGGATCGCAATCGCCGGGAGCTTCCGGACAACCGATCGTTAGGAAGAGAAGCACCTCGCCGTAGGATTCCGCGTCGGCCGGGAAGTCGAAGGTGCTTGTGACGGGCGTTGCCCAGTTGATGAACTCCTCATCGAAGGTAGTTACCCAAGTGGTGTCGGGCCGCTCGTAGGCTTCGGCGAAAGCGCTGCCTGTGAGGATCAGGAGCCCCGTCGCTACGACGATTAGGATGCGTGCAATCATGTGGATCTCCCTGAAGCGATTGTGAAGGGTGGTCATGGCCAATCCATTCTATCACAACCAGGACTCCAGATCGACCTGCCTGAAAGGGAAAACCCGGCGACAGGCGATGGGAGTTCCTGCCGCCGGGCCCGATTGCTCGAGTGGGATCACTTGAGCAAAAGCATTTTCTGGCTTTCCACGATGCCGTCCGCTTCGAAGCGGTAGAAGTATATACCCGAAGGCAGTGGGCGGCCCGCATCATCGCGGCCCATCCAGTTCACCTCTTTGCGTCCCGCATCTTCGCGTCCGTTCACGAGTACGCTCACCATGCGTCCCGAAGCGTCGAAGATGCGCAAACTCACCTGCGTATCCTTCGCCAGTTCGTAGCGAATCGTGGTCTTGGGGTTGAAAGGATTGGGATAGGCTCTATGCAGGCGAGTGATCTGCGGCAAAGCCTCCTCATCAATGGCTGTGACGATTCCGTCAATGTCCATGCGATGAAGGATCTGAGATCCCTGCCAGGCCATTTCGGCCGGTGCCACGGCTATCACATGACCATCCCAATGAATGGAAATGATATCGTCGATCTCGGCTCCCTCGTCAGCCTCGGTGTTCGGATCGTCCCCGTAGACGGGCATGAAGCCATAGAAGCCCTCACTATCAACGGTGAATTGTCCGCAGAGAACGCCGTCGGGATCGTAGGCATCCAGGACTTCTCCCTGAGGTAGGGGATTGCCATTCACTCGGACTTCACCGAAGAAACTGTCCCACCAGGGAGTGGTGGCAAAATCACGATCCCCTCCGGCGAATTCCCGCGCGGGATCCCAGGCGGGGAAGTCGCGGAAAGCGCCGGGCACGAAGTTGTAGCTGAGGTCGGCTGGGTAGAGCATTTTGATCCAATACCCAAATCCATTGCTCAGCACGTCCAAGGTGTTGAAGGGATCCTCGCCGGGCACGTAGGTGAGTGCGCCGCCGTCGAATCCGCTGACCAACTCATAGAGCCCGTCGATGCTAGCCAAGGCTCGTTCGACTTCGCGGCTTTCCTCGGGCAAGTAGGAGACCAGGTTCCAATACGCTTCAAGTGCCAAAGGATTGTCGGGCCAGAACGATTCGCCTGTGACCGTCAAAGTGTCTTCCACGAGTGTCTTGAGCCAATAGCCGTGCTCAGGATCCATGAACCATAGATCACTGAATTCAGGGTTCGCAGGGTCATAGGTGAGCGCGCCACCCCAGCTTTGATCGAAGCTTGAGAGGATAACTAGGTTGCCTTCATCGATAAGCTCGGCGAGGATATTCGGCACGCTGTCGTTCACAGCCATGCGGTTGAAGGAAATCAGGTTCCACCCCGCATCCAGATAGAGCAGGTCCTGGTCGGTGGAAACACCGCTTAGTTCCACGTTACGCAGGTCGCCGTCGCTGGCCCAAATGGGATCGTCCGGCCCCAAGGCTAGAGCGGGTTGACCATTGATTCGGAATTCCATGGTGTCACCGGGTTCGGCGCCTTCATCCACATCGGGGGTGGTGACGTCGTCGCCATAGGCATGCAGGAAACCGTAGTGTCCGGAAACCCGCACGTAGTAAGCACCGCAGAGAATGCCGGCAGGATCCTGCACCGTCACCACGTCTCCGGCAGCCAGGGGAAGGCCGTCCAAAAGACTGCTCGCGCCGTAAAAGTTCACGTTGGTGTTCGTGGGCGTGAACCAAGGTACTCGATGCAAGGTGAAGTTGACGTCCGAGGCCGGGAAATCCGAGGGCAATTCCTCAGGATAGTATCCGTCGGAGAATGCCCTCACCTCGTAGCTTCCTTCCGGAATGCCGAAAATGATGTAATAGCCGTCCGAGCCGGCCGTGGTTTCGGCAACTAAGCTTGCGCCGTCATAAACTTCAATGAAGACCGTTTCATCCATGCTCTGCTGGGCCACGTCCAACACGGTGCCGCTTAGGTGCGGCGCGCTGGGCGATACCACATTCACAGTTACTGGGATGTCGATCTCCGTGTGATCCGGATCATTGGTGAATAGAACCACGTAGGCCGCATAGATTTCGCCGGCCTCAAGGTTCGTGGCGTCCAAAGAAACAACAATTTCACTGAACTCGTTGGGGGCGAGAGTGTCACTTAAGGGGCTCACGCCAAGCCAAGTGATTTCCGTCGCGTCGGGAGGTGTCTCACTTTCCTGCGCAACATAGATCAGGGGCCCTATGCCATCGTTGCCGATAGTGATCGCCCTGCTTGTGGCTTGTCCCGCTGGAAGCGTCAGTTCGATGCTCGTTTCCGAGATGATCAACTCGGGTTCAAGGGTAACCACAAGCTCACCGGATTGCGCCGACTTGTAGTAGTTGAATCCACCAGAGCCGACATCGCTGCCGTCGAGGTCCGCAAATACCCAGCTCTCGCCGCCATCCAGAGAGAAACGGAAGGCATAGTCATAATCACCAACCGCTCCACCCGTGAGGGTGCCGGAGTAGAGATCCATACTGTCGTCGTCGCTATCTCCTGCATAGGTCGCCGTTGCCCAGGACCAATCGTCGGGCATGTTCCTGGGATGACTACCCGCCTGCGCGCTTCCGACCTGTGCGAGGATGCCCGCGCCCTGACCTTCGGCGTCGGTGAGGCCTTCCTCAAAAACTTGAGCGGTGATTCCCGCACTGGTCTGTCCGACGGTGAGCCAGATTCGATCGGGCTGTAAGAGTTCGCACCAGTCGATTTGGTCCACACTATTGGGGTCTGGAAGCAGCGCCAAATTGTCGATGTTACACCAAGGTTCGGTGCCGGATCCGGAGCGATCCGTGCTGTAAATGCGCAGAATAATGGGAGCGGGCCCAACATAGGAGCTCAAGCCCAAGGACTGCTGCGTCCAGGTGGACGTGTTGCTGAGCCTGAAAAGATTCCCCCAGGTGTTGCCGTTGTCCTGAGAGATTTGGATATGAGTTTCCGTGGAGTTGTAGCTGCTGTCATAGGCTCGGTACTCAAGCCTAAGCTCCGGCGATAGCGCCGAGGAAAGATCCATTGATCCTCCCAGAACCATCGCCACATTGCTTCCATTGAAATCCGGATCCTCACCGGTGGGCCGATTGCTCCAGTAATAGGAGCCGTCGCCGCTGGGAGTAGTTCTCGCAAAGGCGCCGGAGATCCAGATGTCTTCACTGAAGGGCTCCTCATCGCCACTGTCCACGAAGGGATAGTGGATGATCGTAACCGGACTTTCGGCGATTTGGATGTCGTCGATATGCCATCCATCGGCCTGACCGCTCGCACCGGTATTCAATCGGAAGCGGAGGATGGCCACTTGGCCGCGATAGTCGGTGAGATCGATCTCGGCCTCCGACCACTCGCCCTTGCTGCCGGTGAGGTAGTAGATCGTCGTGTAGTTCGAACCTCCGTCGGTGGAGATGTCTACGAATCCCCAATCGGCGTTGGTCTCGAAACCATAGCGATGCATGAAGGAAAGAACCGGGCGAACCGCACCAGCTCCGCCCATGTCGATGCGAAGATTCAGTGACTTGTTGACGGAGTTCTCGTAGTTGCCGTATGGGCTGTCCGACCAGCTATAATCGCCACTGAAAGCGGTTTCGTCGGTCAGAGTCCAAGGCAGTTCGGGTACGAAATTTCCTCCACCCATTTCCATGTCATCGAAGAATGGATAGGCCAGGAGCGGAAGTTCGGACATTCCTCGCTGCACCTCGTTGGACCCGTCGCTATAGAGGTCCAGATCGTCGAAGGTGAAAACTTTGTAGTAGAAGATTTCATCAGGATCCAAGCCCGTGTCCGTGAAGGTCGTATCCTCGAGCGCTTCGATTGTGGCCAGGGTCGTGGATGAGAGAGTGACCGGCGTCGTTGCGCTACGCATGAGCACGTAGCGGTCGAAGTTCGCCTCCTCGCTGGGGGTCCACTCAAGCGTGACCTCGTAGGGCTGATTGTCCGCGATGCTCAGGATCACATCATCCGGCTGATCGCTGACACTGAAGTTTTCCACTTCGAACCAAGGATTGCTCCCGCCGCTGTCACCATCATAACTGTAGAAACGGAGCAGAACCGGCTCCGGACCTGCATAAGATGACAGATCCAGCTGCAAGTCGGTCCAGTCGCCGTTGCTGGGGAACTGATAGACCGTCGGCCAGGTGAGTCCGTCGTCCTGAGAGACCCGTAGGTAAGTTTCCGCGGAATTGTAGCTTGAGTTGTAGGCGCGATATCGCATCCGTGCCTGGGGTTCATCCGCTTCCGAGAAATCAAGATAGGAAGCCATTGCGAGCCCTGCGAAACCCGGATAGCTGTTTCCCGTGGAGCCCGTAGCCATGTTCGACCAATAGGGCGTTCCATCGTCGCTGGGAGATGTCCACTTGAAAGCGCTGGGCAGCCAATTGTTATGGGTGCTCGCACTATCGTCGAAGGCGTCCACGAAGGGATAGATCGCCGGCAAGGGGTCGTTTTCATCCAAACGGATGTCGTCCACGTGCCAACCATCGGCCTGACCGCTGGGGCCTGTGCTCATGCGGAAACGTAGATAGAGAACCTGTCCACGATAGTCAACCAAGTCAATGCGAGCCTTGGTCCATCCGCCGTTGTTTCCCGTGATGAAGTAGATCGGAATCCAGCTATCGCCTCCGTCAGTGGAAACGTCTACAAATCCCCAGTCGGAATTCGTCTCGAATCCGTACTGCTCCATGAAGCTGAGTTCAGGGTGTGTCGCAACGCCGCCCGAGAGGTCCACGCGCATGGCAAGCGAACTGACGACGTTGTTCTCGTAATTGCCTCCGGGGCTGTCAGTCCAAGACCAATCGCCGCTGTGGGAGCTTTCGTCGCTGATGGCCCAGGGTGTGTCGGCGAGGAAATTGCCGCTGCCCGCTTCCATGTCGTCGAAAAATGGATAGCTGAGCAAGGGCGGCTCGAGGCCTTCTCGCATGACCTCGTTGGAACCATCACTGTAGAGTCCCAGCTCGTCATAGGTGAAAATCTTGTAGTAGTAGACGTCGTAGGGTGAGAGACCCTCGTCTGTGAAAGTCGTGGTTCCGGCCACGTCGATTTCTGCAAGGGTTGTGTTTGCGAGCGTCACCGGAGTCGTTGCGCTGCGCTTGACTACGTAGCGGTCAAAGGTTGGATCGACCGAAGCCGTCCAATCGAGAGTACACTGGTAGGCCTGATTCTCGGTCAGGCTAAGCGTGACATCTTCCGGCTGGTTTTTAACGACGAAGTCATCGAAATCCATCCATGGATTCGTTGCCCCGCCATCCCCATCATAGCTGTAAACACGTAGAAGCACGTTTTCTTGTCCCTCATAGCTTTCTAGATCCAGCTGTGTGCTGGCCCAGTTGCTGGTGCTGGGCAAGTGCTGCAGAGTTCCCCAAGTTTCTCCACCGTTTGAGGAAATCTGGAGATAGGTCTCCGCGCTGTTGTAGGAGCTGTCGTAGCTACGAAACTTCATGTAGAGCTGAGGCTCAACGGCTCCACCGAAGTTGAGCGGAGCGCCAAGAGACATGATGGTATGGCCGGGGTAAAAGTTGGCCGAGGAGCCCGTGGAGCGATTGCTGAAATAGTGGCTGCCATCGTCCGATGGTGAACTCCAGGCGAAGGCTCCCATGAGCCAATCACTGTGGCTTTGGGCGCTGTCTTCGAAGGCATCCACGAAGGGATAGGCCAGGGCGACGGTAGAGCACTCATCCACGCTAATGTCGTCGATGTGCCATCCATCGGCTTGCCCACTGGCGTTCGTGCTGATCCGAAAGCGAAGCTGAAGTGTTGTGCCACGATACTCGGTCAGGTCGATGCGAGTTTCACGCCACTCGCCGCTGCTTCCGCTCATGTAGTAGATGGGTTGGAAGTTGAGGCCCCCGTCCGTGGAGGCATCCACCTGGCCCCAGTCGGCGTTCGTCTCGAGTCCATAGTGATGACGGAAACTCAATTCCGGGCGTACGGCTTCCCCGGCGGACAAGTCGATCTGCATAACGAAGGATAAATCGATGCTGTTCGCATAGAGTTCACCCGGGCTATCCGACCAGCTGAACGCTCCGCTATAGGCCATCTCGTTGCTGAGCGACCAGGGTAGCTCTGCCAGGAAGTTGCCGCTTCCACTTTCCATATCGTCGTAGAAGGGGTAGGCCAAGGTGGGAAGCTCGATGGCTTCACGCAGCACTTCATTGGAGCCCGTACTAACGACACCAAGTTCGTCGTAGACGAAAACCCTGTAGTAGAAAACGTCGTAGGGCGAGATGTCCGTATCGTCGTGGCTGCTGGTTCCAGCCGTGTGGATCTCGGCAATGGTTTCGCTAGCAAGAGTGACCGGCGTGGACGTGCTGCGTTTTACGACGTAGCGGTCGAAGTCGCCTTCGACATTTTCCGTCCAACTGATTGTGCATTGATAGTCCTGCTCGTCACTCAGGCTCAATGTGACATCTTGGGGGAGATCCGAAACGCTGAAATCTTCCAGGTCGAGCCATGGATTATTTGCACCTGGATCTCCATCATAGCAAAGGAACCTGAACAGAGCCGACCCACTGCCCGCATAGGCACTGATGTCCAATTGCTGATCGGTCCATGATGCTTCACTGGTAAAGGTGAAGAGGCTCGTCCAAGTGTCACCCTCGTCAGTTGAGATCTGCAGATAGCTGTTGGCTGAATTGTAGCTGCTAAAGTAGCTGCGATAGCGCAGGAAGATCTGGGGATTGACGGCGCTGGACAAATCCATGGAGCGCCCAAGGATCATCATCGAAGTGCTGGGGTAGAAGTTCGCAATTCCCGCTACCCGATTGCTCCAATACCGGCTGCCGTTTCCGCTGGGTTCAACCCACTTGAAGGGGCCGGGTATCCACCAGCCATGCGTGTCGAGGCTGTCGTTGAAGTTGTCCACGAATTCGAATGTGGGAACCGCGTCGGTGTTTTCGGCCACCTTGATATCGTCGATATGCCAACCGTCCGCCTGACCGCTAGCGCTCGTGGAAACGCGGAATCGCAGGATTAAAACCTGGTTTCTGTAGTCGGTCAAATCCACGCTTGCCGGGTTCCACCCGCCGCCGCTGCCGGAGACGTAGTAGATCGGATTGAAAGTACTTCCTCCGTCGATGGACACGTCAACATAGCCATAGTCCGTTGCCTCTTCGAAGCCATAGAGCTGCTGGAAGCTGAGCTCAGGCCTGTTGGACGAGCCGCCCGCCAGATCCACATGGAAGACTAGGCTGCTGTTGGTATTGTTGGCGTAGTTTCCACTCGGGCTGTCGGACCAGCTATGCGTGCCGCTGTATGCGCTTTCTTCGGTCAAAGCCCAAGGCGATTCAGGTTGGAAGTTGATATCGCCGGATTCCATGTCATCGAAGAAAGGGTAGGATAGGAGCGGGAGTTCGAAAGGCAGGCGTTCCACCACATTGGATTGTGCCAGGTAGCTGCCCTCGGTGTGCCTCACGAAGACCTGGTAGTAGTAGGTCTCGGCAGGATCCACGCTCTCGGAGTATTCGGTCTCGCCGACACCGTTGAAGGTGGCGAGCAGATCTCCTCCCAGTACGAAGTCGGGAGCTGTGTCTCGGTAGATCTCGTAGGAATCGAATCCGCCACCCGCGAATTCAGTCCAGGATAGGTCAACATAGTTGTAGTGATTGACGTCGAGACTCAGGGTCAAAGATTCGGGAAGGTCGGCCAGGTTGATCTCGTCGATATCCCATCCATCACCGGAATCAACGCCGAGATTGATAAGGTGGAAACGGGTCCGCAAGTCGCCACCCGCGTACTCACTCAGGTCAACATGTACCCGCGTCCATTCGGAAACAGTGGCGGGGCCCACCCATTCCTTCACCACCGTCCAGTTGGCGCCTCCGTCGATAGATACCTCCACACGGGCTTCATTCTGGAAATCGAGATCCAGACGATGCTGGAACAGGATCCAGGGATTGGTCGCGGAGGACAGATCCAGATCGGCTACGGAGGTCATTTTGGTGGAAAGGTAGTCGGCGAAATCGCCATTGGGGCTGTCGGTGAAGTAGTAACCACCTCCGACTCCACCCGGCACAGTGGCCCAGCTGGAATTGAACCAGAGGGAATCCGAGTGCACCGCGTCGTTCACATCGTCGTGGAGAGGAAGTGCTATTGTCGCATAGGGCGTCTCGCCGATGGAGACATCATCCACGTACCAGCCGTCGCTCACGCCGGTGGCGTTGGTGGACAATTGCCAGCGGATCTTCAGATTCACATTTCCGCGGTAGGGGCTCAGATCGATGCGTTCCCTGAGCCAGGCCCCGCTGGATCCCGTAATGGCATAAACGCGTGTCCAGTTAGCACCGCCGTCTTCGGAAACTTCAAGATAGCCAAAGTCGCCGTCGGTCTGAATGTTGTAGTAGTGCCAGAATTCCAAGACCGGTTTCAGCGCGGTCATGAGATTAATGGAAGTCACCAGATCCAGGCTGGCGAGGTTCGGGTAATTTTCATCGGGACTGTCCGTCCAACTGATCGAGCCGCCATGGGCCCAGGAACTGGTAGTGTCCCAGTCGGTGTTGAGCAGGTCCCAAGCGTCCAGCACGCCTTCCATGCCGTCGCTGAAGGGGTAGTCGTTGGCCCGCGTGCCGCCGCGCTGCCACTGGGACAAGGCCAGCGTCTGTCTGCTCGCCGATAGGGCCGTGATACGGAATTCATATTCCGTTCCCAGATTGAGTCCATCCACGGTTCGGCTTGAAAGGGTGGGGTCGAAGAGCTGGATGTTCTGCTCCTCACCTCCATCCGGAAGGCGATAGCTAAGAAGATAGCTCGCGCAAGTCGGATCCTGATAGTAAGACCAGTTCAGTTCGATGCTGTGTTGACCCAGCACAGTGCTGTGCTCGGTGGGCATCTCGCTGGTCAAAATTGGGTCGACGATGGGATATAGATCCATCACACCGGGCTCCAGCCCGGCACTCATCCCCACCCCACAGAGTAGTGTGATCAATACGGCGAGTATTACATGTCTCATTTGATCCCCCTCGATGGATGCGATCTCCGCATCGCTGCAGGTTGGAGCCCTGGAGCCAGGGCCCGCCATGAGTGGAAATCCCACTCTTCATTCGAGGGAAGACTATCGAAGGGGAGTTACGCGGGGATTACGCCGAGTGCAGATTTTGGATCAGGCTCAGAGAACTCGATCCATTTCAAATTGCCTAGTAAACAGCATGAATCCGGTTTTAACTAAAAACCCGGCAAGGTCGGTGTCTCGGCTATCAACATTGACGACCTTGGGCTGGGATTTCGGGGCCACTCGATTCAGAAGTTCGGTTAGGAGCATTCCGGCCAAGCCTTTTCGCCGATAGTCCGCGTCAATGAATAGACTGTGAATCCACTGGCTTTCAGGATGGTAAATCAATTCGCCGGCGAGCCCCCCCTGGACAAAAACGCCGAGTACCAAGAGCTTGCCGGGAATGCGAGCGATGGAATCGGCGCTGTTTTCCCAGGACATGGGGAAAATTGCCTTTCGATGCAGGTTCAGGGCGGTCTCCAAATCGAGGATCCTTGTTTCGGCGGGATTGTTATACTCAGGTGGATTGATATCCTTGGGATCGAGAGAGAAACAATCAAACTCTCGGGCTATGCTGAAACCTGCTTTTTTATATGCGATAACGCCGGCTTTGTTTTCCTGCAAAACTTCCAGCAGGAAGCGGGCGACACCCAGCTCCGAGAGTGTTGGTAGAAGAAAATCGAAAAGACGACCAGCCAATCCTCTGCCTCGATGGCTAGGCACTATTCCAGTTCCGGAGTCGTAGGCGGCGAGCCCTCTCGCGTCTTTTTCCAGGCCTACAAGTGTGAATCCTACCATTCGATCGCCGTCCCATGCGGCGGCGCTGGCCGATAGATCCACTCCGTTTTTACGGCATCGGTCCCGGAGCCAAAGCCGAGCGGGCTTCCCCTTGAGTGCGTAATCCGCAAAGGCTTCATCGAAACAGGCTTCGATGAGAGGATAGTCTTCGACCTTCAGATTACTCAGACGCTCAATCATGTTACTCCTTTGTTTCCAAAGACTTTAGCCTTCCATCCAGCGGGGATCAAGCAATTCCACTCCCTGATACTTTCGGCGTAAGTTCTCCGTAACGAGCCCGGGCTATGTTTTCTGCGACTCTTAACCTGGGTGGATCGA
>JACNKJ010000240.1 GCA_014382085.1 bacterium | reverse complement strand
TTCTCGCGAGGGCTGAGGTCTCTCGCTGTAACTACATCGATCAGACCCGATTCTTTGAGTGAAAAGACGACCAGTAAGTATCGGCCTTGGAGGGTTTTCCCTATGAGGGTGCGACGTCGGGACCCATGGACCCTCATTTCCAATCGCTCTAGAAAACACTCTTCAACTTCATCAGGTTTGACATGGTGGCGACTGATGTGTTGAACAGTCCACCTTGTCCAACTGAAGCCTCTGATCTTCACGCGGCTATCCTCAAGTATAGAGAGTATATGTACATTGTCAATACAGGTGTATAATATCATGCAATTTGGATTCCTCCAGATTTGCGCTCTAGGTCAGGATTAAGCTGGGAAGAGTGGAATCGCTGTTCTCAAAATAGATGCAATTCGACACCAATCTTGCCACGTCTCCGTCCATTGACTAGAGGCCCCGGAAGGGGTTACTTGTGCTTATTCAAGAGGTCTCGCTCCCTAATGGAGGCTCCCTGTGCCGACCGTCCTGGTCATCAATCCCGGCTCCACGAGCACCAAGATCGCTCTCTTTAGCGGAGAGGGTCCGCAGCTGGAGGAAAACCTCGAACACAGCGCGGAGGAGCTCGCTGTTTTCTCGGCCATCGCCGAGCAGTTGCCCCTGCGCGAACAGGCCTTGAACGATTTCCTAAGCCGCGCGGGTGATCCCAAGCTCGACGCAGTGGTCGGTCGCGGCGGACCGCTTAAGCCACTGGAAGGCGGTACCTACGAGGCCGACGAGGGCCTGCTGGAAGACCTGCGCTCGGCCAAGTACGGCGAACACGCCAGCCTGCTGGGCGGACTTCTGGCCCGCCGCGCCGCCGATGCCCGCGGTATCCCCGCCTATGTGGTTGACCCTGTCACCGTGGATGAACTCGACGCCCTCGCCCGCATGAGCGGCGTGAAGGGCATCGAACGCAGCGGGCGCAGCCACGCGCTCAGCTTGAAAGCCGTCACGCGCCTGGCCGCCGCCCGCATGGGCAAGCCCCTGGAGCAGACGCGCTTCGTGGCCGCGCACTTGGGCGGAGGCATCAGCGTGGCCGCCATGAAGGGCGGGCGCATCGTCGACGTGAACGACGCCCTGCTAGGCATGGGGCCCTTTTCCGCCAACCGCGCCGGCGCCCTACCCATTCGAGGCTTGCTCGATCTGGCCTTCGCCCCCGGCGCCGAACGCAAGCAACTCGAGAAATTCCTAGCCGGCGAGGCCGGGCTCATGAGCTATCTGGGCACCGCCGACCTGAAAGAAATCGAACGCCGCGCCGAGGGTGGCGACGAGAAAGCCGCCTTCGCTTTCCGCGCCATGGTCTATCAAATCGCCAAGGAAATCGGAGCCGTGGCCGCCTCCCTCAAGGGCCGTGTGGAAGGCGTCATTCTTACCGGCGGCATGAGCCGCAGCGACTTCCTGCTCCAGGAACTCCGCCCCTACATCGACTATCTCGGACCGATCTTCCACTACCCCGGGGAACGCGAAATGGAAGCCCTGGCTCAGGGCGCCATCCGTGTGCTGGAGGGCCGAGAAAAAGCCAAAGCCTATTGGGATGCTCCCAGCCCCGAGAACCCCGGCTTCGCCGTGCGCCGTTTCGAAGACCTACTGCATCGCATGGAAAACGCTCCGTCGCGCCTTGTGGCCGTGGCGGGTGCCGCCAAGGCCAGCGTCATCGAGGCACTGCGCGAGGCCGTGCGCCGTAACCTAGTTGAACCGGTGCTGGTGGGCCCGGAGCAAGTCATCCGAAAGCTTTGCATCGAACACCTGCTCCCGTTGGAGCGTTGCACCTTCGTGGATGTGGACGGCGACGACGAAGCTCTCGCCCAGGCCGCCGTGTCCGAGGTGCGCGAAGGACGCGCGGGAATGCTCATGAAGGGAAGCGTGCCCACAGCCGTGTTGCTGCGCGCTACCCTGGACAAGGAGAAGGGCCTGCGCGCCGGACGGGTACTCAGCCATGTGGCCGTCACCGAAAGTCCCAGCTATTCACGCTTCATGCTGCACACCGACGGCGGCATCAACCTGGTGCAGGATCTCGAGACGCGCAAAAGCATCCTGGCTAATGCCGTGGATCTCGCGCGCCTGCTCGAAATCGAGGAACCGCGCATTGCGGGACTGGCGCTCACCGAGGAAGTGAATCCCGATATTCCCGAAACCGTGGAAATGCGTGAACTGGCAGGCTGGGTGAACGGTGGAGCACTGGGCAAGGCCTTCATGGAAGGACCCGTGGCCTTGGACGTGGCACTGTCTCACGAAGCCGCCGACATCAAGGGGCTCGAAAGCCGTCTGGCCGGCGAGACCGATATTTTCCTGGGCCCGAACATCAGCACCACCAATTTCGTAGTGAAGGCCCTGCTGCAACTTCGCCAGGCCAAGGTGGCCGGCCTAGTGCTGGGCGCCAAGGTGCCCATCGTGCTGCTATCGCGCAGCGACAGCCCTGAAACGCGTCTGTTCAGCCTGGCGCTGGGCGCCTACTACCAAAGTCGAGTCGAATCGAATTCCTGAGGAGAATGATGGAAGCGTCGCAGAAGCCTGAAGAAAAGCTGCGCTATTTACTGTCGGGCAACGAGGCCGTGGCCCTGGGATGTCGGGAGGCCGGTGTTCATTTGGGCGCGGGATATCCCGGCACGCCGAGCACGGAAATTCTGGAGACCATCGCGCGCATGGTGCCCGAGATGTACGTGCAGTGGTCGCCCAACGAAAAGGTGGGCCTGGAGGTGGCCGCCGGTGCGGCCTTCAGCGGTGCCCGCGCGCTCAGCACGCAGAAACATGTGGGGCTCAACGTTGCGGCCGATCCGCTCATGACCTTGGCCTACACGGGCGTAGAAGGCGGATTGGTAGTGGTGACCGCCGACGATCCCGAACTTCACAGTAGCCAGAACGAGCAGGATAACCGTCACTTCGCGCGCTTCGCCAAACTTCCCATGCTGGAACCCAGCGACAGTCAGGAAGCGAAGGACTATATCGCCGTCGGCATGGACATCAGCGAAGAGTTCGACGTGCCGGTGCTGTTTCGCATGACCACGCGCATCAGCCACAGCAAGGGTATCGTGGAAGCGGGCGAAACGCAGAAACCGGCCATTCGCGGATTCACCAAAAACCCACTCAAGTATGTGATGGTGCCCGGACATGCTCGTCCGCGTCACGCCTATGTGGAAGAACGTCTGGTAAAACTGCGCGCCTTTGCCGAGACCAGTGATTTAAATCGCATCGAGTGGGGCGACAAGAAACTGGGCATCGTCAGCGCCGGCGCCGCCTATGTGCAGGCGCGGGAAAAGCTGCCGGAAGCGAGCTTCCTGAAGCTGGGCATGAGCTACCCCCTGCCCTTGGAGAAAATTCGCGCATTCGCCGAGCAGGTGGACCGCCTGCTAGTCATTGAGGAGCTGGATCCTTTCTTCGAGGAACAACTCAAAGCGGCGGGGATCGTCTGCGAAGGCAAGAACGTTACAGGACTCTTGGGCGAACTCACACCCGGTCGCCTGGGCGCGGGCCTGGTGCGCGAAGGCATGCTCGGCGCATCCACGGAAGTTGCCGAGGGCGCGGAGGTACTGCCTCGCCCGCCGGTGCTTTGCCCGGGTTGCCCCCACCGAGGTGTCTTCTTCGAACTGAAGAAACAGCGCGGAAACGTGTTCGGCGATATCGGCTGCTACACCTTGGGCGCGCTGCCGCCGCTGTCGGCCATGGACACCTGCCTCGACATGGGTGCATCCATCGGCAATGCCATCGGCGCCAGCAAGGTGTCCGACGGCAAGAAGCCCATCTTCGCCACCATCGGCGACGGCACCTTCCTGCACAGCGGTATGACGGGCTTGCTCGACGCCGTCTACAACCGGGCCAATATCACGGTGGTCATTCTCGATAATCGCATCACGGCCATGACCGGCGGGCAGGAACATCCATCCACCGGGCATACACTCATGGGCGAGGAAGCCTTCGACGTTGATCTCGAAGGATTGGTTCGCGCTCTCGGCGTGGAGCACGTAGAAAATGTGATGAATCACGACCTGGAAGATGTACAGGCAGCGCTGCAAGCGGCGCAGGAGCACCAAGGCGTCAGCGTGATTTTGGCCGAAGCACCCTGCGCGCTCATGCCTTACAAGATCAAGGAAACACCTTACGAAATTATCGAAGATGCCTGCACGGGTTGCCGCCTCTGCTTGCAAACCGGTTGCCCGTCGATTTCGCTGACCGGAACGCTCACGGCGGAAGGGCGCCAGCGCGCGGTCATCGACACGGAGACATGCACGGGCTGCGGACTCTGTCCCCAGACCTGCAACGACCATGCGATCATGCTTGTGAGCGAGGAGGTGACGGTGTGAACGAGATCCAGAACATGCTCATCGTTGGAGTCGGCGGACAGGGTGTGATCCTGGCCAGCGCCATTCTGGCGCAGGCGGCCATGGAGGCCGGGCATGACACCAAGCAAAGCGAAGTGCACGGCATGAGTCAGCGCGGCGGCACCGTGTCCAGCCACGTGCGTTTCGGCGAAAAGGTTTGGAGCCCCATGGTTCCCGAGGGCGAAGCCCACGTGATGCTGGCTTTCGAGCGCGCCGAGGCCCTTCGGGCGGCGCATTTGGTAGCCCCCGGCGGCGTGGCCATCGTGAATCGGCAGTCCATTATTCCGCCCATCGCCTCGGGCAAGAACTTCGCGTATCCGGAAGATCCCATCGGCGATTCGCGCGAGCGCGTGGAGCGGGTTATCGAGATCGACGCGCTGGAGGAATGCCGCAAACTCGGCAATGAAAAGATGGTGAGCGTGCTGCTGCTGGGCGCACTCTCGGCTCAACTCGATTTCGACGGCGCAATCTGGGAGAAGGTCATTCGGTCCCGCGTTCCCAAGGGCACCGAGGACGGCAACCTCGCAGCCTTCGCCAAAGGCGCGGAACTGGCCACGGCGGCCCTGGCGGCGCGATGAGCCTCGTGCCCTTCGAAAAAGAGTCGGCCTTCAATCCCGACTACAAGATCTATCACTGCTCCCTGCGCGATCCCAACGGCTACCTTGTGGAGATCCAACGTTTCGAGGATGAGCGCTGGCCGGGATAGCTTGTATTGAATTCCCTCTACGAATCAAGCCCATCAGCTTGACTCTTTTAATATCAAGTTAATGGGCTTGATTTGCAGACAGTTTGGGAATTGCTCTCTAGCCCTCTTCGCCGGCCTCCATGTACTCCTGGAAATTCTGCGTCTGGTAGGCGCCGGTGGATACGTAGTCGAGGACACGAACGAACTGCGGCGCTTCCACGAATCCGGGCAGCGGGCTGATGGGCTCGCCGGCCGGGTCGATGAACCAGGTCGTTGGATAGCTGTTCACGCCGTACTTGCGCGCCAGATTCGCGCCCGTTGGCGCTTCAGCGCCCTTGCCCTGGGCTTCCTGGCTTTCGGCGTTCACCTTGATGGCCACGAAACTGTCGGCCAAACGCTGCTGGACGATCTCCTGCGAGTAGGTCTTGTCGTCGAGAACCTTGCACCAGTGGCACCAAGTGGTCCAAAAATCAATGACCACGTACTTGTTCTCTTCGGCGGCCTTGGCCATGCCAGTCTCGTAGTCGAACCACTGCACGCCTTCATGGATCTCGGCCACTTCGGCCTCACCGGCGTCCTCGCTCTTGGCGCTTTCATCAGATTTCTCGCCACATCCAGTGGCCACCAAGGCCAAGGCGATCAGGGCCAGGGGAAGGATCTTCCAGATCTTCATGGGAACGCTCCAGGTTGAGTGAATTCTCGCTCAATGTAGGGGATCAGCCGGCCTGTTTCCAGAGTCTATTGCCCGTGACGGGGCCAGCTGAGCCAAGAGGCTCGCATGCGTTTATCGGCCAAGGCCGGCACCGAGCTGAGAATCTTGCCGTCAAGCTTCACCACGATGCGCCCGACTTCCTCGCCGGCATCGAAAGGCGCGGCAATATCGTCGGGATCCTCCAGCTCGATGCTCACGCGCGCCATATCTTCCGGCCGCGCCAGATAGACCAAGTCTTCGTCGGCCTGAACGCGAATCTTGCCGCGCCAGGTGCGCTTCACCTTAAATTCGATGCCCAGGCCATCGCCCTTGCGAAGTGCGGTACGCATAGCCCAATCACTGAACCCCGAGTCAAGCAGGCGCTCGATCTCGGCGTTGCGTTGCTTGTATCCGGGCGCGCCCAACACTACGGCGATGAGCCGCCGCCCGCCGCGTTCGGCGGTGGCCACCAGGTTGGACATCCCTTTGTCGTGATAGCCAGTCTTCAGACCGTCCATGCCCTCGTAGACCTTCATCATGGTGTTGGTGGTGCCCAGGTCGAGACCCTTGCGGAAACGCGTATAGATTTTCCCGGTCCAGTCGAGCACACCTGGGTGATTGAGCACCACTTCACGGGCCAAAATAGCCTGATCCCGAGCCGAGGTGTAGTTCTCGGCCTTGCCGCCATTTTCAGGCAGACCCGAAACATTCACATAGGTCGTGTTAGTCATTCCCAGCTCAGTGCATTTCTCATTCATGGCTGCAAGTGCCGCAGGCACCGTTCCGAAGATGCCCTCCGCCACCGTCACCGCCGCGTCGTTGGCCGATCCCACGGCCACAGCTTCGATGAGTTTTTGGAAGGGCGTCTCATCGCCGGCCGCCAGGTAGACTTGGCTGCCCCCCATGCCCTTAGCGTATTGGGAGCTGGTGAGAATTGTCTCGGGGCTGACGCGACCATCCTGCACAGCTTCATCGGCCAGAAGCAGGAGCATAAGCTTGACCACGCTGGCGGGAATCCAAGCTTCGTCGGCATTGTCCTCGAATAGGATCTGACCGCTCCGAGCTTCCATGAGCATGGCGGACTTGTACTCACCCGAGGCCAGAACGCCGCCGGCGAAGAGGAATAGTGCTAGGAATGTGCATAGAAAAGTCTTCATGACGACCCGGATTGGGGAATGTGGCGTGCACAAAAAAGAGCGGCGCGAGTTCCCGCTACTCTACGCGCCGCCCCTCAATCTGTCCAGAAAGTCTAGTAGATCGCTTTCAGCTCCGAGAAAGTGCTCCCCTCGGCCGCTGTGTACTCATCGGCCGTGATGAGCAGATTATCCACGCTATAGGCAGCATCAATGGGAGTCGAATGGACCACTTTCATGGCTACACGACCGATTCCCACTCCAACCTTTCCATGGGAACGATCCACCACCACCGGTGAACCGTTGATGAATACGTCGTAAGTATCGTTTTCGCAGTCCAATATCACCTGAAGATTGTATTCCGGGCCCGCAGTGTAGGAGCCGATGGTTCCATAGTATCCCGCTGCATCGCTCAATCTGAAATTCCCGTCCACGGACGAGTAGATGTTGCAGAAAGCGCTACTCCAGCTTCCCTGTTCTCGCACATCGAGAAGTGTAAAATCGTGAATGGCGTCGAATACTACGTCGACACTCATGGTCACATGACCCACATCCACCGACGCGCTGCCCACGAATTCCCAGATTACGGCCTCTGTGGGTCCTTCGACAGCGCGCATGATTTCCAGGCTCTTGGTGGCGAAGGGAGTTTCGCGCACCCTGGCACTGAGGCTGGTCTGCACGGCAATGGGCTCGCCCAGATCCGGGCCACCGGTGCCGATGGGCGTTTCGCTGATTTTATCGTTGAAATCCGCTTCCAGCAGCATGAAATCGGCCAGGGCCAGGACCGGCAAGAGACAAAATAAAATTACTAACAGGTTCGCAAACTTCATCTTAGCTCCTTGGCTGGGTTCTCAAATCAGAATATTGGATCTCTGGAAAATCGACAAGCACACAATAGACCATCTAGTCCGATATGTCGCCGCGCCGGTATTCGGTCGAACAGGGACCCTTCTTCCAGGGACACCCCAGGCAGGGTGGTTCATGAGCTGCGGGCAAACTTTCCAGGCCGCCGGAGAGTTCGCCGGGACGAGTGAGGTCGGCCGCTTGGCGCGCCAGGTTGACGGCCAGGTTTTCCGCCCTTTTGAGATGGCGGTCGTCCACCTCAACCTCGCGAAATTGCCCGACGCGTAAAAATGCAATGAAAGCACGTGATGCCGGGCGCCCCGCCTCCCGAAGGGCCAGGGCGTAGAGCGCCATTTGAAGCTGATGGTGATGAATGCGGTCCACGATGGTCGCGTCGTCCACACGATCACTTTTCCAATCCACCAGGAAGCGCTGCCCTTGCCACTGAAAACTCAGATCAATCTGCCCCGTTATGCGCAGACCCTCCAACTTCAGCACGAAAGATTCCTCGCGCCGGAAATCTTCTCCCTCGGGAAGTCGCTCTTGAGTCCAAACGTTTTCATTTTGGAAGAAAGCCAGAAGAGTTTTGCGCGAAGCCGCGCGACGCTCCCCATCGAGATCGGCGGGACAGGCTTCATCGAAAGCCAGATCGGGAGGCGCAGCAAAATTCCAGTGCTCCAAGATTCGGTGAAGATCGGTACCGAAGGCCGCGCCGGAAGGCCCGTTCTCGTTTTCACTCTCTCGGCGGTGGAAGGGTTCGGGAAGGCCGCGCGCGGATCCGTCCAGAGAATAGCGTCTTTCCAGAACCCAACGCAAAGGACATGCATGCAGCAATGATAGGGACGTGACCGGCAACTCCAACTCGGCGGGATGCTCAATCTTCGCGGCCAAATGCGCCCATTCCGGAACCGGTGCTTCGGCGCTCTTCTCAGTGGCTTGACGGCCAAGACCTTCGCCCAAGGTGGAAGGAGGGGCGTCCTGAATCCACTCGAGTGCGTAGAGCTTGGGATTCATCTTTTGCAGGCCGAGTCTGAGTTCGGCCAGAAAATGTGCTCCGGGTTTCTTGGGGACCTCGGCGAATTCCTCTACGGCCTCTTTCGAACTTTTTTTGCGCATGACGCCCGAGAGAAGCAGGTAGTCCTTGGCACGGGTGGCCGCCACGTAAAAAAGCCGTCTCGACTCCTCGGCCTCGCGTTGGGCCGATGTCTCGCGAATCCAGGTATGCAAAATATCGGGATGCTTGCCACCCAGACCATCGCGCCAATTGAGACCGAGAATCGCGTCCTGCCCCGCCGATGCGGGAAGCCGCAGGCTGGCCAGATCGTCGGGACTGCGAACGCCGCTGAGATCTCGCTCCAGGTCGGCCACCACCACCACGGGAAACTCGAGACCCTTCGCCGCGTGGATGGTGAGAATCTTCACCAGCGATTCGCCCTCTTCAGGCACCCAGGCTTCTTGACGCTTGGGTGAAATTTCCCGAATGCGTTGCATGTGACCCAGGAAATCTCCCACTGCCATGCGCCGGTGACCTTCCAACTCACCCAGCAGTTCCGACAACTGGCGGAGATTGCGCAGCATTTTCAAACCGTAAGGGTCGGTGGCAGCACGAAGGTCAAATTTGCTGACGCGCACCACCTCCATGAGCAATTGCTGCATGGACAGACGGTGAAGACGCGGACCGATCTCACGGCGGAGTTGGAGGAACTCGTCAATCTTGCTGCGGCCTTCGGCGCTGACTCCAAGTTTTCCATCTACCGCCGCCGCGAGACGATCCAAGAGAAGACGACCCTGGCGTTGAGGCTCTTCTTCTTTCTTGTCGGGCAACATGAGGGCAAGCAGGTCGCGGCGGCTCAGGCCGATGGCCTCGCTGCGAAGACCTCTAGCCAACTTGAATCGATGATAGGGATCGTCGAGCGCCGCGATGAGGTTTTCCAGATCGAGTAGCTCCTGCCGGATGAAGTACTCTTTACCACCCGATGCTTCGTGGGGAATGTCCCGCGCTGTGAGGGCACGAACCAAAGGCGAGATGGCATTGCCGCTGCGCACCAGAATGGCCACGTCTTTCCAGTCGATCGCGCGAGTGCCATCGCCGATCGAAAGACCCGAGTCATAAGCCTGACGAAGGGTGTCGGCGACAGCTTCAGCTGCCCGGTGCCGAGCCGCCTGAACCTTGCCCTCTCCCGTAATCGCCAGTTGAATGCGAACGCGCACAATACCATCGCTCTTCTGAGGACTTTGCATCGACGGGAATTCATCTTCGGGAAAGAATGCATTGAAGAACTCGAGCAGCGCGGGATGGCTTCGATAATTGAAACTCAGGTTTCTATTTTCGCCCCGCTTCTCGGCGCGCGCGGCCTCGCCGCGAAAGACCTCCACGTCGGCATTGCGGAATCCGTAGATGCTCTGGCGAGGATCGCCTACCAGGAAAAGGGTCTGACCCGATCGGGCTTCTTCAGGAGCAAGCTGCCGAATAAGGCGCAATTGTAGTTGATTGGTGTCTTGCATTTCATCCACGAGAATTTGCGTAAACTGGCCACGCAATCGATCGCGCAGGTTGTCGTCGGCCTCAAGCATTTGCAACGCGAATAACTGTAGGTCTTCGAAATCCAACCACGCGCGCTCGCGCATGCCTTGACGAAGTCGACGATCCAGTTCGGCATGCAGGCGGAAGAAGGCAGCACGCATACCCTGGGGTCGAGCACCGTCGGCGCTCTCGGAAAGGGGCGCTAAGCTCTTAGCGGCCTCCTCCAACTCCCCCTTGAGCACGTTCCATTTGCGAGCCAGCTGACCCTCGTCGCCCACGCTTTTACCTGTGCTGGTGAAGCGGAACATGGCATCAGACAAACGGGCGGGAAGATTGGCGTCAAGTTCAGGGCTGCTTGCAGACAAGAGTGCCGAAGCCGTGGCGATCTTCTCTGCTTGTTTCGCCGCAGGATGCACGCCGCCAGGAAGATGATTACAGAGTGCGGCAAAACGCTTTGGAAGTTCATTCTGCCAGGTCGTCCACCTTGCCTTCATCAAGGTCAGAATCGAATCCTTCTGCGCTGCGGCCAATGCTTCGGCGTTCTCATCTGTTTCGGAAGAAAGCCCCAAACTGCGGCGAAGTTCACGATGCTCTTTCAAGCCCGTTCGCAACTTCTCCAAACCGAACTCTCCGCCGAGTAGCAGGAGCTCGGACTTTTCTTCGGCTAGAAGGCGAGCAATCACCTGATCTTCCAGTTCCCGAAGTTCCACGAGATCGGGAACGCGGAAACGAGGATCCAGGCCCGCCTCGGCGGCGTTCTCGCGAAGCAGCCTGCTGCAAAAACCATGGATGGTGGAAATCGGTGCGCTTTCCAGTTCGCGTCCTAATTCGGCCAAAGCTGCGGCAAGCTGGGGTTCCGCTTCAGCCGCGCGTGCCGCAATTTCTCGATAGATACGCTCGCGCATTTCCTGTGCGGCTTTTTCAGTGAAGGTAATGGCGAGCAATCTGGCCGGCAGGGCCGGATCCCAATTGCCGTCCTCGAGGATGCGCAGATAGCGTTCCACCAATACACGCGTCTTGCCGCTTCCCGCGCCCGCCGAAAGCAGAAGATCGCTCTGGTGCTCGTCTACGGCGGGGCGTTGCTCAGGGTTGAGCTTAGGACGATCCATCCCCAGCTCCCTTCTTCGGCTTTTCGCCCTCCTGCCAGCGACAAAGCTGTCTCACCGAGCAGCGCTCGCAGTTTTCACCCTCGTCGGCCGGTGCGGGGTCGAATTTCCCCGACGCAATTTCATCAACCAAGATCCGAATACGTAACCCAACATTTTCAAGCCAAGCCTTCCATTCATCGGAGGACAACCACTTACCCGTCAGGGCCTTCTCCAGAGGATCGCCTTCGGCGCTTTTTCGATAGTAGCCGCTCAAGGGTTTCTTCGGATCAATCACAGCCGCAAAAGATGCCCCGAGGGTTTCCGTTTTCCCAAGACTCCAGGCATAAACGGGAAGCTGAAAACTCATGGGAAGCTCCGAATCAACCTTTTCCAAGGTTCGACTGCTCCGCTTATAGTCGATTACCAGGCGCCGGCCGTCCTCGGTTTTATCCACACGATCCACCCGCCCCCGCAATATGAAACTTGCGCCCTTGCCCGGAAGCCTGGATGAATCAAGCTGCAAAAGGCCTTCAAGAGAAAGTGGGTCGGGGCGCATGCCCGTGTTGTTAAGACGGTTCAGATCTCGCTCGAGATATCCGTTCAGAATTCTCAAGCGCCGTGGATCCTCAATACGAAAAGCGCGTGAATGGAAAGCGGCCTCCTCTTTCAATAGAGCATCGAACGCCCTTGGATAGATCTCCCCCAATCGCTCGGGAAGATCCTCGGGCGCGGGATTGCCGTCCCATTCTCTGAAAAACAATTCAAGCACCTTGTGATAAAGCAGACCCTCCTCGCGAGCGCCGGGCTCGACCTCTTCGTCGTCCTCCAGGCGAAGAATGCGCTCAATGAGAAAGCGATAGGGGCAGTGCGCGTAGACCTCGAGCCCCGTGGGGCTGAAGCTGCTATACTTGGCGAGCAGCTGTGCCAACCTTGGGTGATCTTCAAGACTTTCCATTGAGATAGACTTGCTGAAGACATCGAGATCTTCACCCATGCCTTGCTCTCGCAGGAATAATTCGGCCTCGTTGAGACTGGAAGATCTAAGCCGACGGCTTCGAGCGATGAGAAGATTTCGAAGGAGATCGCGGAGGCCCACCGGGCGGGCGAATTTTTCATCCAGAGATTTTCCCGGCACGAATCTCGGCGCCGGAAGGGTGACGATGTGGGCAAGCTCATCGAGAAAGAAAGAAGGTGGGGTCACACGTCCCTCAAGGTCGCGCACCGACCAACTCAGAATCAGACGGCGAGAGGCGCGTGTGGCGGCAATGTAGAACAAATAGCGCTCTTCTGCCTGACGATCAGCACGCAAGGTGAGTCGGGCGGTGCGGCCGACCTCCTCGAATCGACGATTGAGAATCTGGCGCTCGCTTTCGCGAAGGAGCGGATCGTCCCGATGCGGTGGCGGAAAACTGCCGCGACTGAGTCCGGCTATAAAAACAGTGTCCAGTTCCGGTAGTCGCATCTCGAAGGGATTGCCCAATAAAATCCCGCCGCCCTCTCCGCCCTCAGTTCGGCGGACCTCCACGGTTTCCAGAGCCGCGTTCAAGGCCGCCAACCAAGCGGCTGGGGATTGGCTTTGTCCCTTGGGCAGTGAACAGGCGGCTAGGGTGACGGCGGCGGCGAGAACATCTTCCAGATCGCGCAGCTCGGTGGCCAACAAAGACAGTCCACCACCTTCGCCTTCAATGAAGGAATGAGAGAGTTTGCTGGACACTAAATCAACGAGCGGTCGGAAAATCTTGGTCAGCCAAACGTCGCCCTCAAGGGCAACTTCGGGAAGGGTCTTGCGCCAATCAAACCAGTCCCAATCGTCCTCGGAGTTTGCGAGACGAATCTCCTCGAAGAGTTCGTCCCAATTCCCCTCCACGGGAATGGCGCGAAGACGCCCTTCGGCCTGCAGGCGCACGAGAAGTTCGTCGGCAGCGCCAATGTATCCACCTCGCAATCGTTGCGGCAGATCCACACTGCCGCCGGTGGCGTGCCAGTCGAGCATAGCCGTGAGCAAACCGGCGAGAGCGCTGCGTCCCAGGGTTTGCTTGTGACTGTTCGTGAAGGGCAGTCCTGCTCGTTGAAAAGTGGAAGCCAGGATGTCGCCCAGCTCGGCACCGCGCTAACGCACGGCCACACGTCCGGCGTCGATGCCGTTTGCCAAGAGCAAGCGACGTTCTCGTGCAATGGCTTCGGCTTCATCTCGGCGCGAGGCGG
>JACNKJ010000327.1 GCA_014382085.1 bacterium | reverse complement strand
GGGTATTGCCTGTGCGAACTTTTACATTTCCCTGGGCGTGGATCCCGCCAATGTCCTCATGGTCGACAGCAAGGGCGTGCTCTGGAAGGGTCGCGGCGACGAAGGCAAGAACAAGTACAAGGACAAGTTCTATCGCGACACGGAAGCCCGCGACCTGGCCGACGCCATGAAGGGCGCCGACGCGTTTTGCGGCGTTTCCATGAAAGACGTTCTCAAGCCCGCCATGGTAAAGTCCATGGCCGACAAGCCCATCATCTTCGCCATGGCCAATCCCGATCCCGAGATCACCTACGAGGCCGCTAAGAAGGCGCGCCCCGACTGCCTCATGGCCACCGGGCGCAGCGATTATCCCAACCAGGTGAACAACGTGCTGGGATTCCCCTTCATCTTCCGCGGTGCGCTGGACGTGGAAGCCAGCACCATCAACGAGGAAATGAAGCTGGCCGCGGCCCACGCCCTGGCCCGACTGGCCAAGGAAGAGGTGCCTGAAAACGTCAAGCGCGCCTACAACGATGAATCCCTCTCTTTCGGACCCGAGTACATCATACCCAAACCCTTCGATTCTCGGGTGCTGCTCTGGGAGTCGGCTGCCGTGGCCAAGGCGGCCATGGACACGGGTGTGGCGCGCAAGAGCATCGACTTGGACGAGTATCGCGAAAGCCTTCAGGAGAAAATCGATCCCTCACGCGAGGTCATGCGCAAGATTTTCGACACCGCTCGTAGGGATCCCAAGCGCGTGGTGTTGCCCGAGGGTACCCACCCCGCCATCGTTTCGGCGGCCTGCGAGATTCTACATGAGGGCATCGCCAAGCCCATATTGCTGGGCGACCGGGAGGAAATTCTCTCCATCATCGAGGAGATTCACGGAGGCCCGCCCGAGGGTTGCGAGATTGTGGATCCGAAGGATTGGCCCCGTCTTGAGCGCTACGAAGAACTCTATTATCGCATGCGCCAGCGCAAGGGAGTCACCGAGCGACGGGCCAAGGAGGCCTTGAAGGATCCCTTCGTCTTCGCCGCCATGATGGTGAATACCGGCGACGCCGATGCCATGCTGGCAGGGGCGGAGCGATCCTTCCCCGATTCCCTCAAGCGAATCATGCGTTCCGTTCGCAAGCGTCCCGGGGGCAAGGTCTTGGCGGGAATGCACCTGCTGCTGCATCAGCACCATCTTTACTGTCTGGCCGACACCGCGGTGACCGTGGATCCCACGGCCGAGGAACTGGCGGAGATCGCTCTGATGAGCGCTCGTGAACTTGAGAGATTGTCCATCGAGCCACGCATCGCGCTGCTCAGTTTCGACAACTTCGGCTACTCCAAGCATCGGGACATGAAGAAGGTCGGTCGCGCTCTGGAGATCATCGCCAACGAGCGTCCCGACCTCAAGGCGGACGGGCCGGTTCGAGCCGACTTCGCCGTGAACCCCGCCATGCTGAGCAAGTACTACCCCTTCAACAACCTGAAGGGAGAGCGTCCCAACCTGTTGGTCTTCCCGAATCTCGACGCTGGCAATATCTGCATGCACCTGCTCAAGCACTTCGGTCGCGTGACGCAGGTGGGGCCGATCATCATGGGCCTGGACAAGCCGGCGCATCTGCTCATACGCGGCGACGATGTCCCCGAGATCGTCAACATGGCGGCCATCGCCACGGTGGATGCCCAGAAGGCCGAAGAGCGGCAGCGAATTTTCGAAACGGTGTAAACCGGCAGGAGTAAGGCCATAGCCACAGCATGCACTTGACCGATTGTGCTGCTGTGGCTATTGCTGTATCCATGAATGAACTAATCGAACTCAGAATCGACAGTCTCGCTGACTCGGGCGAAGGTGTGGGTCGGGCAGAGGGCAAAGTCTTTTTCGTGGCGCACTCCGCGCCTGGAGACCTGCTTATTGCGCGACCCGTGCGCGAGGACAAGCGCTGGACCCGGGCCGAATTGGTGGAACTCAAGGAACCCGGGCCGGGGCGTGTGGATCCGCCATGTTCCCTTGCGGGTCGTTGCGGCGGTTGTCAGCTTCAGCACATCAGTTCCGAGGCGGAGCGGGAAGCCAAGCTCAAGATTCTGAGCGACAGTCTCGAGCGTATCGGCGGCTTGGGCGACATTCCCGAGATCCAATTTGAAAGCTCCCGCGAATTCGCTTACCGCCGCCGTGCTCGGTTCCAGGGCCGCAGCTTAGCCGAAACCGTTGAAATGGGATTCCTCGCCGTCGGCAGCCACGAATTGGTGCCCCAGGAAAAGTGCCTGCTACTCGAAGATGAACTTCAAGCCTGGGTGGACGCATTCCGAAATCAGCTCGCGGGATCACTCCCGGAGCTTTTTAATTTCAAGGCGGATTTTACGCTTCTCGAGGGTGGCGCGCTTCAATTGCTGCTCCGCGTGGAAAGCCGCATGGGGGAGAAGGTCCTGGCCGTAATGGAGGCCTGGGACACTCCCGCACCGCTTCACCTGAGCCTTCGCGCCTTGGAAAAACAGCACAGCTTCCGCGAAGCCGCCGGCGCGCCCTTTCTCTTGGAAACTCTGAAGCTTGAACCTCAGGGCCGCGAACCTTTGGAAATTCGACTGCTCACCCGGCCGGGTGATTTCATTCAAGTGAACGCTGCGGCCAACCAGCACTTGATCACTCGCCTTTTGGAAAAACTCGACCTGACGAACTCGCCTTGGCTTATGGACCTTTATGCAGGTTCGGGAAATCTCACCCTACCCCTGGCACTTTCGGGCGCCAAGGTCCTGGGGGCGGAGGAAAACCG
>JACNKJ010000321.1 GCA_014382085.1 bacterium | reverse complement strand
GGAGGATCGACATGAGTCGCACCCTGCTTATTCTAATCGCCACAGCCATGCTATTGCCCGCCTTGGCCGGCGGAGATGAACTTTTCGAACTCTACTTCGACGATGCAAACGTCTCGACATGCAATGAGACATTTCAGGAAGCTGGCCTGACTTCCTGGTTGGCTGAAACCACCGACGACGATTGCTCCGGTTCCGGATTCTGCGATTTCGGATGGACCGAGGGTGTCATCTACATGCATCCGGTTCGTTTGGTAGTGGATATCAGCGCCGTGGGTGTTGTGGATTCCGTGCAGTTTTATGGCTGGGTCATTGAGCCGGACAACTTGCGCCTATTCCTTTATCAGGGTGACACGATCGTCGAACAGGTGAGCAACGATTGGTACGGGGGCCAAATGACGATCTACGGAAATGGCCAAAGCTATGATCGACTGGTCGTGTCGGCCTGCGACGGCGAACTCTACGAAATGTTCCTCTACGCTTCCGAGCCGGTGGATGTAGATCCTTCCGCCCCGGCCAGCATCGCCCGTCTTAAGCCGGCCTATCCCAATCCATTCAATCCCAAGACTACTTTGAGCTACAGCCTGCCTGCGGAGTGCGTGGTGAAGCTCACCATTCATGACATAGCCGGCCGCAAGCTTCGGAGTTTGGTGGATGGGCAGGTGCGCGAGGAGGGTGATCATCTGGAAACGTGGGATGGACGGGACACAAAGGGTGAACTCATGGCCAGCGGCGCTTACATCGCTCGCCTCGAAACGCCCTATGGAAATGAATGTCGCCGCCTACTCCTGGTCAAGTGAGCAGGAGAGACGGCGAATGGGGGACTGCTAGAGATTGATCCAGCGATTGATCTTTAGGAGAAAAACATTGTGTGGCTGGACATCGAAGAGTTCGTTCATGTCGTTACTCAGGGCGAATTCACCTCGCTGGTCGTAGTGGAAGCGTGCCTGCGACCAGACCAGGTAGATGCTGGAGCCCGGAGAGTAGGCCCAGCGAATAACCAGGTTCGAATTGAAGTCCTGAATATTGAAGTCGGGATTGTAGAAGTAGTAGTCCCAAGTTCCATCTGCGTCTTCGTCGACAGTGTAATACTCTTCCGCTTCGCTATAGAACTCCGGATTCTCTACGTTTTCGTATCGATCCCCATAGGCCGCGGCCATGGGATTGTTCACCCGCTTGAATGTCCCGTACTCGCCTGCGGCGATGAAGGGCGCGCCGTAGAACTGAACGGTCAATTCGGGCGTGATGCTGTAATCGATGCGAAGGGACATGTCGAAGGTCCTCTGGGACAGATGTCCATAGACGTAGCGAGGATCGCCGTTCAAGTCGCTGGTCTCGATGTACTGCATATCGTTTTCACGCCAACCCAAGGATGGATTGACTTCGATGCGCAATGCGTTGCTGGGCCGCCAGGCAAGGTAGGTCCAGACGCCGTGGCCTCCGCCCGCGTCGTCGTCATGCTTGTTGTACCATCCGCCCGCGCCTCCTGAGACGATCTTGCTGTGATCGCTGTTCAGGTTGAGGTCCATGTTGAAATTCCCGGGCATTCGCATGGACGGTCCGCCTCGCAACTCCCAATTGGAAATGCGTTCGTTCTCGCGGGAAATCGATGCGTTATAACGCCAGTTATTCTTAAACTGTGCGTTGGTGTTGAAGTTGAAAGCCTGATAGAGATTGCGGCCGCTGTGGTCGAAGTCCAGCCATTGATTCACGTTGAATGACATGCGATTGAAAATGCTGAAAGGCTGGCGGATGTTGTAGCCGGCCCAAGTGAATTGGTTGAGTTCGTCAGCATTGCGCACGAATCCCAGATCGTTGATCTCGAATCCCGGCGACCTCCACGCAAAACCCGTCTCGAAGTTGAAACTACCCTGTCCCTTGCCGAAGCGTAGCGAGCCTGCATGCCCGATCAGGGACGTAAGAGTAGAATCCACGTCCACACGATCGTTGTCCGGCCGCTGATAATAACGCGCCGGAGCGGTCTGCGTGTTCAAGATCGCCTCTTCGCTTCCACTTACCTGGCTTCCCAAGAGATTCAGGGCCAGTTGGTAGTTTCGATCCTTGAAGAAGTGGAAAAAGTCGATGGCTCCCGCATAGGCGCTTTCGTGGAGGAAGTCCACTTCATCGTCCTGGATATTGCGGTTCACGGCCGTGAGCATTCCGCCAATGCGGGTTTCGCCGCCGCGAAGATCCTGTTGGAGGCGCCCGACGAAGTAGTTGGACTTGGGCTCCACCGTTACCTTGCGCCCTTGTCCGTCGAGTTCGATCTCAGCCTGTTCCTTGCTGGTTACGCTCTCGAGCACTCCCACAGACAGGCCGCTCTCTGTTTTGCCGGAGAGCTTGAACGCCCCGAGGATGGAGGTATTGCTGGGCTGATCCACGTAGCCGCTTTCGTACCAGTCGGCGCGATAGTGAGGTGAGCGCCCAATGCGTCGAGAATAGAAGAGCACGTCGCGAGTGTGGGTGCCGTATGCCATGGAAGGCGCCAGGCGCAACTCAAAGATGTTCTTGCCTTCGATGAAGAAGGGGCGCTTCTCCTGGTAGAAGGTTTCGAAGGCGCTGAGATTTACCTGCGAAGGATCTGCCTCCACCTGTCCGAAATCCGGATTCACGGTGAAGTCCAAGGTCAGGTCGCTGGTCACGCCGATCTTGCCGTCCAGTCCACCCGAAAACTCGCTGCGGCTACCGTCGGCGAAAGGATTGCCGTCTTCCCCTGGGAAGGTTTCCGCCTTGCCCACACCATA
>JACNKJ010000422.1 GCA_014382085.1 bacterium | reverse complement strand
GGCCTGTCCCGGAGATATGAGTCCCGGACAGTTTGGCCCGATGAGACGAGCGCCACGCTCACGAACCAGAGGCATGATGCGGTTCATGTCATTCACGGGGATGCCCTCGGTGACAGCCACCAGGGTCATGATCCCCGCCTCAATAGCTTCCTGAATCGCATCGGCCGCCATGGCCGGGGGAACGAAAATGCAGCTGGTATTGGCATCCATTTTTTCCACGGCCTCGGTCACGGTATTGAATACCGGAACGCCCACGGCCGTCTGCCCACCTTTACCCGGCGTCACACCGGCCACGAGTTTTGTGCCATAGTCGGACATCTGCTCGGCGTGGAATGCTCCATCCCGGCCTGTGATTCCCTGAACCACCAATTTCGTATCATTGTTAACATAGATGCTCATGCCGCACCTCCCGCCAGCTTTATGGCTTTCTGGACGGCTTCGTCCATGGTCTCGGCGGGCACAAGATCGGTGCCTGCCAGAAGTACGCGAGCTTCCTCTTCGTTAGTCCCTACCAGTCTTACCACCACCGGTAGGCCGAGGTCGGTCTTTTTCTTAGCCTCGATAATGCCGCGAGCCACATCGTCGCAGCGTGTGATGCCGCCAAAGATGTTAAAAAGGATGGCCTTCACATTCTTGTCTCGAGTGATGATGTCCAGCGCCTTGACCACCTTGTCGGGATTTGAACTTCCCCCGATGTCCAGGAAGTTGGCGGGCGCACCGCCGTAGTGCTGAACCAGGTCCATGGTGGCCATGGCCAATCCCGCGCCATTGACCAGGCAACCCACGTTGCCTTCGAGCTTCACAAAACTGAGCCCCGCCTCGCGGGCTTCGTTCTCTTCGGGTTCACTCTCCTCCGGGTCGCGCCAGGCAGCGAGTTCCTTCTGCCGGAATAGGCCGTTGTCATCCAGATTGATCTTGGCGTCGATGGCCCAGACCTCGTTGTCCGGCGTGATTACCAGGGGATTCACTTCGGCGAGGGAGGCGTCTACATCATCGTAGGCTTCCCATAACTGCACGAGGATGGATGCGATCTTTAGGGCGACCTTTCCATCCGCGACCTTGAATGCCACTTGACGCGCTTCGAAGGGGCGCAGACCCAGGCGCGGATTGATGCCGAACTTGACGATTTTTTCCGGAGCCGTGCGCGCCACTTCCTCGATGTCCACACCGCCGGCCGCAGAAACCATGAGTGTGGCGCGCTGCCCGGCGCGATCCTGCACGATGCCCACGTAAAGCTCGCTGAGGATGTCCACCGCAGGCGAAACCAACACCTTTTTTACCGTGAGTCCCTTGAGGTTCATTCCCAGAATTGCCTCGGCCTTGTCGCGAGCGTCGTTAGGATCTTCGGCCAACTTGACACCGCCGGCTTTACCGCGTCCACCCACGAGAACCTGCGCCTTGACCACCACCAGGCCTCCGCCAAGATCCTTGGCCGCTTGCTTAACTTCATCGGGAGTCATGGCAAGACGGTCGTCCGGAATCGGTATGCCGAATCGTCGGAATATTTTCTTGGCCTGGTATTCGTGGATCTTCAAGAGTGTTCCTCCATCTTCTTCAGGGTCTCCGTTGTGGAGAAACCCTCTTGCATGGGAAAGCGGACAACTACCCCGCCCCAGGAGCGAACGTCCTTCGCCCCCACGATATCCTTCTCTTCGTATTCGTCGCCCTTGACCAAGGCCGCAGGCTTAAGTTCGCGAATGATTTCCAGTGGCGTGTCTTCCTCAAAGATGACCACAGCATCGACAGGACTCAGATGCGCCAAGAGCCGGGCTCGTTCAGCCTCGGGGTTCACGGGGCGATTTGGCCCCTTGAGCCGCTTCACGGACTTATCGGAGTTCATGCCCACCACCAACAGATCACCGTGGCGCGCGGCTTCGCGCAAAATGGCCAGATGACCGAAGTGAAGCACGTCGAAACAACCATTGGTAAAAACGATGCCTCGGCCGCTTCGGCGCTGCTGCTCCGCCCATCCCACTGCTTCTTCACGTGTAAGAACCCGGCCGGGGGCGGGAGTTTTTTCCGTTTCACGGCCGTCGAGTATTTCATCCAAGGCTGCGGCCATGAGTTCGTCGATGCTCGGCGCATCGGTGCCCACGCGCCCCACCACGATGCTCGCGGCCAGGTTTGCCAGACGAGCGCCTTCGTCCAGGCCCGCACCGGCCGCCATGGAAAGCCCCAACACCGACACTACGGTGTCGCCGGCTCCGGTCACGTCGAAAACCTTGCGAGCCTTGGCCGGGAAACGGCGTTGCGCCACTCCCGATTCGAAGAGGGCGATGCCGTCGGCTCCCAAAGTGATCATGAGAGCGCCCAGGTTCAGGCGAGTAAGCAGACCGCGACCTACGGTTTCTACGTCTTGGTCATTGCGAATGGGCTGACCGAAGGAGCCGCCCGCCTCCACCGCGTTGGGCGTGACCAGATCGGCGCCTCGATAGGCGGAAAAATGCCCTTCCTTGGGGTCCACCACCACAGGAATGCCCAGCACCTTGGCCTCGGCAATAAGTTCGGTGATAAGCTCGTCGTGCATGACGCCTTTGCCATAGTCCGAGAGGATCACGGCCTGGGAGCGTTTCAATGCTGTCAGTGTTTTCTCGCGAAGATTGGCCAACACCGTTTCGGAGAGGGCTTCGCGGCTCTCCTCGTCGAAGCGGCAGATTTGCTGACCCGATCCGAGAACACGTGTTTTTACCGTTGTGGGCCGGCTGGCATCTTCCACAATGATGCCCGCATCGATGCCGCTCCT
>JACNKJ010000102.1 GCA_014382085.1 bacterium | reverse complement strand
GGGCTTTGGCACAGTTTCTACGTAGGGGAAGACCTCGAGGCACCAGTCATTGAACATGATCCCTTGAACGATCAAGCCATTCCTGTCTGGCCAGCGACGGTTCGAGCGCAGGTGCAGGACAACCTCGGACTTGCTTCGGTGACTTGCGAATCCTGGCTCAATGGTGAGCGCCAAGAAGATTTTGAACTGATGCTGTTGGGTGAATACATTTTCGAAGGCGAGTTCGTCTCAAGCGTGATGGAGGGCGACTCCATTCGTTATCGCATTGTTGCCACCGATGCGGCGCAGGCGGCGAATCAAGCCGCCCATCCCAGTATCGGTGAACACGCATTCGCCATCCGAGGTGAGGGTGGCTTGGTCCTTCTTCTAGAGGATGGCGAAAGTTTCTGCGGATCCGGAGGTAAGCCTGGACCGAACAAAGAATGGATGCCGGCGGCTCCGAAGGGCGAAAGATCCGCCTCTGCCGATTGGATCGAAGAGGCGCTGCTTGATGCGGGTTACCTGGTTCAGCGTGAAACTCTGGGTCTTAGCGATCCCGCCCTTTGGACGGCTTACGATCTGCTCGTGATCTGTAGTTCCGATCGAGAAGATCCTCTTAGTGTGGATGGCATCCCGGCGGCCTTGGAATCCTATGCGGCTGGAGGCGGACGCTTGATCTGCGAGGGAGGCGAGCTGGCCTATAAGTTCCGCGAGGACAGTTCCTTCCTCAACACAGTTCTGCATGCTTCGGGCTGGCTGTCCGATTACGGCGGAAACCTGGAGCTGTCGGCACCCAATCACGCCGTGGCCAACTATCCGTATGAATTGCCGGGCACGATTCCCTTCAACTATCAGCACTACACCGATCAGGATTTGATCGCGCCGGCTCCCGATGCAACATTGGTTTTCGGTACCAATATCAACGAATTCGCCGCAGGAGTAGTGGTTCACGACATGGATCCGGATCCTCTCGGGGGACAATCTGTATTCCTGCCCTTCAATCTGGGAAGAATTGGCCAGACGGAGGCAAAGCATCTCATACGCAACGCGGCGGCTTGGCTTCTGACGGGATTCACCGGTGGCAACGGGCAAGTTTCGGGAAGCGTCTTTCTTAGCGATCAGGGGGATCATTCAGGCGTATTGGTGACGCTCACCGATCAAGAACCCTGGGTCACCGGGCCGGACGGTGGCTTTCAGTTCGAAGGCGTTTGGACGGGCAATGTTCTTTTACACGCTGAAAAATACGGATATTCGGATGTGGACAGTGTGCTTACTCTGACCGATGGCCAGGTGATCGACGGGATCATTCTCGAACTTCAACCCATTATCGTGATCGACTATTCAGCTCAACCTGAACTTCTCATTCCCGACAATTATGCGGTGGGGGTTTCCGACACCATTTGGGTGAATGAAGTGGGTTCGATCCTCGATCTAAACGTGGATGTGAACCTTAGCCACAGTTATATCGGCGATCTGATGCTTAAGTTGGTCAGTCCAGCGGGGACCTCAGTGCTTTTGCACAATCGCAGCGGCGGATCATCCGACAATATCATTGGCAACTATCCACTGACCCTTGTTCCCGTGGACGACCTAGATGAGCTTCGAGGTGAGACAATCAACGGACCCTGGGTTTTCCACGTCTCAGATCATGCTCAAGAGGATTTGGGTACGCTCCACAGTTGGGGTCTTCACATCTCCGTGCCCAGCCAGCCCACGGAAGTGGGGGAAACGCCGGCGATATTCCGCCTACGAGGCAATTGGCCCAATCCCTTCAATCCGAGTACCCGCCTGGAGTTCAACTTGGCCGAACCGGGTCGCACAATGTTGGAAATCTTCGATCTACGCGGCCGCCGTCTCGCCCTTCTCCGCGATGAAAACCTTGCCGCCGGAACTTATTCGGTGGTATGGCATGGGACGGACCAAAAGGGCCGCGCCCTGTCCAGTGGAGTCTATTTCGCTCGCCTGCGTTCGGGCGAGATGGAAGCTGTCCACAAGATGCTCCTGCTCAAGTAGGGAACGCGGCCACATCCCATGGAGGCCGCGCCTTTGAGCGCCATCCTACGCAATTTCCTTTCGCTCTTCTTCGGCCGCTACACCGCTTTGGCCGTGGGCTTCGCCGTGACGGTCATTCTCGCCCGCGCATTGGGTGTTGAGAACTACGGCGAATTTATCACGGCCCTTGGAATCAGCGAACTCTTTGCAGCCATGCTGGATTTGGGTCTCACGCGCATTCTCATCAAGGAAGGCGCCGCAGATCGCGATCGCGTGGGTGCGCATCTGGCGAATATTCTCATCATCAAAGGCGGCTTGGCCGTCTTGGTCTTGGGAGCCATGCACCTCTACGCGCTCCGTTGGGGCTGGATGAGTCCCGCCTATCAGTTGGTTCTCCTGCTTAGCCTTTGTAAGATCGCCGATAGTTTCCAGGCCATGTTCGACGGTGTCTTCCAGGTTTTCCAGCGAATGGAATACTCGGCACTCATTCTTGTGGCCGGTCGTTTGGGCCTTTTAGCTGCGGTACTTACCGGCTGGGCACAAGGCGCCGGTCTGCTCTTTTACGGATGGCTATATTTCGCCATCAGCGGTGTTACGGCCGCCGGAACCATTGCCCTTGCCTCGAAGCGTTTTGCCAAGCCAATACACGGCAGCATGACTCTCCGGCAAAGCTTTGGACGCGAGGGCCTATTCTTCGCCATCTCAAGCCTCCTTTACACGGCCGGTTCACGTTTTGACATGTTGGCCGCACGCGAATTTCTGGCCGCCGACGAAAGAGGTATCTACGGAGCCGCAGCGCGATTGATGATCGTGATGCAAGTGCTGCCGGCCACCCTGCAGACAGCGGTCCTTCCGGTGATTTTCGATTTGGGGCGCAATGCTAGGGAGCGCTTGGGCGAGTTTTTTAGCGACTATCTGCATCGCTCCCTCATTCTCGCCACCGTCCCCTTGCTCATGGCCACACTCTTCGCGAAACCTCTTGTACTCGTTCTGTTCGGTGAAGAATTCGCCGCCACCGCAAGCTGGATTCCATGGCTGGCAGCCCTCTTGCCTTTGCGTTTTGTGGTGTTGTCGGCGGGCAATGTTCTAACGGCGGTGGATCGTCAGTGGGAGCGAAGCATCTGGGCCGTTGTCGGCGTGGGGAGCAGTATTTCGCTTCTATTCGTGCTTATGCCACGCATGGGAATTGCCGGCGCTGTCATCGCGTTGCTAACAGGTGAAACCCTCATGGCCGCACTCAATCTAGCCGCAGTTATGCGATTGGGCTATCACCCCGCTTCCACGCCCATTGCACGGACACTAGCAGCTTGGATTCTTGCGGCTTCGGTGTTGCTTGCAATTCGCCGTGTTCTGGATCCGGGATTGCTGATCGCTCTGTTTCTTGTGCTCGGCGTGAGTCTGGGGGCATTGCTGGCCACACGAGCAACTCGAATGTCCGAACTGAAAAGCATCCTGCGACCTCGAAGCTAAAAAAAAGAGCCCCCCTGCCGGGAGGCTCCCATCTTTACCACTCACTCTTTATTCGACTCGAATCGTGTAGGTGACTTTCGTCTCGCCCTTGGCGGGCACCTTCACCTCGAACTGGAATTTTCCGTTGCTCAGACGCGTGTAGTCGTGACTGTGCGCCAGCAGCTTCCACTCGCTACCTCGATAGATGTTTTCCACGGCGGTGAAAACGACCTCTTCATCCTTATGATTGCGAAGCGTGATCTCGATGTCCAACTCGTGCACGCTGCCCTTGTATTTGCGATCCACTCGCAGCACACGATGTTCACCGCGCAGGTCGAAGGTTTCACCCACCTTGAGGCGAACTGTTTCGTCTTTGGGAGTGTGGGGAATAGCATCCTCGCCAGCAAACTGCAACTGTCCCGAATCGTCTTCCATATAAACGCGAACGATACCCTTGGGAAGCGGGACACCGGGGCCCTTCTCCTTGGAATTCTCAAACTCCAGTGAAACATCCAAGGCGCGTGGTTCGGCATCTTCATGCTGATACCAGGATTCGAAGAGATAGCGGCGCAGGGCCTCGGTGCCGGTCTCGGCGAAAAGTTCCAGCTGCTTCTTTTCGCGATCCAGAATCGTGGTGGGGCGGCCGAGAGTGTAGAGGTGATACTCGAAGAACTCTTCCTCGGCAAATCCGTTGCTGGGGGCCGCGTCAGCCATCATGGCGTATTCTTTCCCCCGTCCACCACGAACCTGAATTCCGCTGGAAACACGCTTCACGTCTCCGGCCACAAGCTTGAGGCGCGCGTTTTCATAGGCGCGTCCGCTGCGATTGTCCAGGGTTACCCACGCCGTAAGATCGAGTAGGTTTTCCTTGTCGATAACGGCCACATAGTCGGCTTGCCAGGCCAGACCCTCGGTGATGTAGCTGAGCTCGACATCATGGTACCCGCCTTCATCCGAATCAATCAGCCAGACCAGGCTAGGCTCAAGTAGAAGACCATCGGGGAGCGCGGGAAGGATGAATCCTTCAATGTGGATTTCCCCGTCCACTTCGAGAATGCGTCCAATGGGCGTGGATTCGCTAGGAGGCGTTCCATGCGCGAGAAGGCGAACCCTGCGCCAGTCTCCATCCACCCATGCCTTGACTTCCTGGCCTCGGTAGCGCTCGAGCAGGCTTTCCCGATTTAGAAGGTCATATCGATAATTTTGCTCCAGCACACGGGTGCCTTCAGGATCGCGCATACTCAGGAAGTGAACGGTCTCCGGTTGGAGCCGCTCGGGAACACCGGGATAAGCGAGCTCGTGAACTCCCCGCTGAATCTTCAACTCGCGGATTTCCTTCACCAGACCTACGCCGTTGTTGTAGACCGTGACTTCGAGATCGTCCGCTCCCGAAGCACTTGCCAGGGCGAGAGCCATCAGGACCAACATTATCTTTTTCATGGTTCCTCCTTCGCGCGGATCATAGATCGGGGGGATAAACACCACAAGCTTTCAGGTAGTGATGAGTGGACAGATTCCAGCGAAGCGTTTACAGGTTAAGTGACGAATCCTCAATGGAGCCCTATGCCTCTGCAATTTGTAGACTTCGCCATTATCGCCGCCTACCTGGCTCTTATGCTGGGCATGGGTCTGGCCTTTTCGAGAAGAGCCGGAAGCTCAACCCAAGAATTCTTCCTCTCGGGTCGCAGCCTGCCATGGTGGGTGGCGGGAACCAGCATGGCCGCCACCACTTTCGCGAGCGACACACCCTTGGTCGTTACCGAAATCGTGCGAAGCGAGGGCATCTCGGGCAATTGGGTTTGGTTTAACTTCGCCATCAGCCATTTGGTGACGACCTTCTTCCTGGCAAAGCTCTGGCATCGAAGCGGCGTGACCACCGACGTGGAATTCTGCGAAATGCGCTATAGCGGCCGGGGTGCCGCAGCTCTACGCGGCGCCAAGGGCATCTTCTATGCGTTCATCACCAACGTGGTGGTGCTTGGATGGGTGATTCTCGCCATGACAGCCATTGCAGGAATCTTCGGTGTTCCCAAATGGATGACTCTTCTGGTCTGCATCGCGCTGGCTTCCACCTATGCGTCCCTCGCGGGGCTTTGGGGCGTTGTGGCTACCGATATGCTTCAGTTCGTGGTGGCCATGGGAGGGGCGGTCTTGCTGGCTTTCAAGGTGCTTGGCGCCGAGGGCGGCATGGCGGGTCTTCGCGAACGCTTGCCAAATTTGCTTGACGGCGCGGGTCGACAAGCTGCGGAGATGGCACCCCTTACAGGATTCGACTGGGCCAGCCCCGCATTTCGCGGAGCCTTCATGGGATTCGCCGTAGCCGTCCTGGTCCAATGGTGGAGTTGGAAATACAGCGATGGTGGTGGTGTGCTCATCCAAAGGATGAACGCGGCAAAGAGCGAACGCGATAGCCGTCTCGGCATGCTCTGGTTCGTGATCGTGACCTACGCCATTCGTCCCTGGCCATGGTTCCTAGTGGCCTTGGCGAGTCTTTGGGTTTTTCCCGAGATGACCGATCACAAGGCTGTCTATCCGGCCATGATGGCGAAATACCTGGGGCCGGGATGGCTCGGTCTCATGCTGGCGGCCATGCTGGCGGCTTTCATGTCGACCATCGATACGCACATGAATTTGGCTTCCAGCTACTTCGTGCACGACGTCTACCGACGATTCTGGAAAAAGGACGCTAGTGAGAAGCATTATGTGCGAATTGCGCGCATTACCGGTGTGGTGGTGGTGATCCTGGGTAGCATGGTGGCTTGGCTCAATAACTCCATCAGCTTCCTTTTCGTTTTTCTTCTGCAACTCGTCGCGGGCGCGGGTGCGGTTTTCCTGCTTCGATGGTTCTGGTGGCGGATCAATGCCTGGAGTGAAATCGCGGCCATGGCTTCGAGTCTCATCGTGGCCACTTTGCTAAATCTCGCCAACAAGGGCGACTGGTTCGGATACCAGTTTTCTACGTGGGAGATCTTCGTTTGGAACGTGGGCATCTCGGGCGCGGTGTGGATGACCGTGGCCTTTGTCGGGCCAGCCACCGATTCCACGAAACTGCGTGCATTCCTCACCCAAACACGCGCGCCGGGTTTTTGGGGTGCTCACGGAGAGGGCATTGAACGTGAGAGCGCTGGTGGTGTTTGGATCAACGTGCTGGCCGGCATCGCCGTGGTTTACGGATTGCTCTTCGGCATCGGTTTCGCGTTTTTTGGAATGCCCCTTCCCCTCATTTGGGCGTCCTCGGCGTTCATCCTGGGAGGGTTCACGCTCGTCTATCGGATGCGGCAGGCTGTTGACTGAGTTTGTTTGATCCCGCTTTCACGAATCCCAGCTCAAAAATGAGTTCCCAGGGAACTAAGTCAAACTTCGCTCGTGAGGCATGAGCGACCGATGCGCGCGGAAAAATGCAAATGGCGTTTCATGGAGCAGATTGGAAACGCGGGAAGTGTATATGTCGGCATGCCGTAATACTTGACGGGCGAAGTAGCTCATGTCATTGCCCGAGGCCATGAGCATGCCCCACCTTTCGTTGCCAAGGCTTCCGCTGGCTTGGGCCAGGGGGGCAAGTTGTTCGTCCAGGACCAGCAAGCCACTACGAGCCTTTCTCAGTTTATTCTCCAGGGCCCGTAGGTTGAGTTCCTGGGCGGGGGCAAGGCCCTGTTTCTTGTTTTGTATCCTAAGTCTTAGCTGCGAAAGTTCTCGTTCGGCAGCAATCTTCTTGTTCATCAAAGCGATTAGCTGGATATGCTCCATCGAGAAGCGTTCCTCGGCGCCGATCTCTTCTTCAAGTTCTCGAACGACCAAGGCTGTGCGCCATCGGCGAATGTTTTTGGATACGTGTACATCCCCGTAAGCGTGGTCACCCACGTATAGGATCTGTGATCCGCGTAAGTCGAACATGCTCTCCACCGCACCGGCATGTCCGCCATGAAAAATGCTGCCAGGCTTGGGCTGTCCCACAACCGGTGCGAGCAATCCTTCTTCGTTGGCTATTTCGAAGAAAGGTTGTTCACCCAGGAAGAATTCAGGTTTGCGAGCTGCAACGATGACCAGATCAAACAGGTCACGCCAGATCATACCTTTGGGCAGGTAGCGGTCGAATGCGTAAGCCATCATGGCCAGCGTGTAAGACCATTCCGAATTGGTGATAAGAAGCAGCTTCTTGCCGGCGCGTTTTTGGTCGAGGAGAGCTTTGGGAATTTCAGGATCCAGTTCCACAAAGCGCTCGGGGTGGGCGACGATTTCCGCCTTCAGGCGCCCCTCCACATGTGCCGCGTCCAGTACCATTTTCACTTCACGATAGAGATCGCTGTATCCCAGGCGCTGGGGGGTCTTGTCGGCGTCGAGCAAGTCCACCAGCTGGGAGTACATGGATGCTTCCGACAGGGAGAATAGTGTGTTGAGAAAGACAAAGCGCGGTCCGGCCAAATCCACTACGGTTTCCGCATAGGTTTGCTTCAGCGTATCGAAGTCGAGCATTCGGCTGCCATGGGACGCGTGCTTCACATAGCCGAACTGGTTGGCCTTGAGGATATTGCCCAGTTCAAGGTCGATGATGAGGCCCCGCTGTACGGCTTTGGGATCGAAACGTAACTCGTCCACCGGCCACCCCTGGCTTGCAAGTTTGCGCTTCATGTGAACGAAGGAGCGACGTTCCCACTTCTCCACGTGGTAGTGGATCAGCGTGTAGTCCATATCGTAGCCCACGGCCTTGATAGACCTGAGGTTCAGGGTACGATTGCAGAAAATCTTCCGCTCAGGGCCTACATCGACTTTTCTGGATCGCCTAGCCATTGGCATCCCGACCCCGCAACTGCCCACATGCCCCGCCGACTTCCGTGCCTTGGCTCCAGCGGACGGTGACTGCCGGCACGGCGGGAATCAGCTTGCCCACAAATTTCTCAACTTCTGCTGGCGTGGGCCGGCGCAATTCTTCCGGTGCCTTGAAGCCGGGAAGAAGCATCTGCACTTCGGTCTCGCCAGGATTATAGGGGATGATGTTCACCTTGAAGGGCCGATCCCGCGTGATCTCACGCAGGCGTTCGGCATCCTTCTGGCGGTCTGTAATGCCGGCCATGAGAACGTACTCAAGCGTCGCCCGCCGACCCGTCACGCGCGCATAGTATTCCGCCGCTTCTAGAATGGGCTTGATGGTTTGCTTGACGTGCCCGGGAACCAGGGCTCGCCGCATATCGTCGTCGCCGCAGATCAGGCTCACGGCAAGACCCACTTTCATGCCTTCAGTGGCCAATTTGCGAATGCGATCGGGAAGCCCCACGGTTGACAGAGTAATGCGCCTTGGGCTCAGTCCCATGCCCTCTTCGGAAGTGAGCACGCGAAGCGTGGATACTATAGTGGCGTAGTTTTGAAGGGGCTCACCCATGCCCATGAAAACCAGATTGTAGCGCTGGTCCTCGGGAAGGGTCGCGCGCAACTCAAGCACCTGATCGAGAATTTCGGCCTGTTTGAGATTGCGCCGAAATCCCCAACGCCCGGTTTCGCAGAAGACGCATCCCATGGCGCAACCCACTTGGCTGGAAAGGCAAAGCGTCGAGTGGCTCTCCATGCCCATGCGCACCGATTCGATGGTTTCGCCGTCTTCCAGGCGAAAGAGAATCTTCTCGGAGCCATCGCGCTCACTGGCCAGGGAATTCACGGTCTCCAGGGAGCGGAGGGAAGCCGTTTCGCTCAGGCGCTCGCGCAGGGCGGCCGGCAGGTTGCTCATGGCCGCGAAGTCAAATACGCCTTTGCGATAGATCCAGTCGCGAATTTGCTTCACGCGATAGGAGGGTTCGCCCAATTCCGCGAACCAGTTTTTCAGTTCGGGTAGGGAGAGGTTTTTTAGGACGAGCTTTTCCACGAAATCTCCTTTGATTTCGACAAGCTAGCACTTCTTACACCTCTTCGCAGTCCCCGAATCTTGTTCAAAATCGTTAAACATGAGATAATTACCACTTCCGTGACGCGTGGAGAGGTCAGGAAGTGTCCGGATAGGTTCAAACCACTGCCAAATTACATCTTCAGGGAGCCGATCATGCGGATAATTGCCCTCCTCCTCCTCACCTCGCCCCTCCTTGCTATCGCCGCCCTGACGCCCCAGGATCATCCCCTGTTCGATGGCGATTCAGTTCATGAGTTTGACCTGACTTTTAGCCAACCCAACTGGTGGCAGCTTCTCGAAGACAACTTTGAGGGTGTGGATGATCCCCCGTATCTAGAAGCCGCCTTCGATTGGGATGGCTATCATTTCGATAGCATCGGGGTCAGATTCAAGGGCAACAGCAGCTATATGGCCTATCCGGGTGAAAAGAAGTCTTTCAAGTTTGATATCGACGAGTATGTGGTGGGCCAGGAGATCGCCGGTCTGGACAAGCTCAATCTCAACAACTGCTTCCTCGACCCGAGTTTTGTGCGCGAGAAGTGCGCCTATGAACTGGCTGATGCCGCCGGTCTTCCCGCGGGTCGCACCAACTATGTTGCCTTGACCATCAACGGTGAATATTGGGGTCTCTACCTGCTCGTGGAGCAGGTGGATCAGGAGTTTATCGATAGTCGTTTCGGTCCTGGAGAAAACGGAAACCTGTGGAAGGGAGAGCCTCATGGCTCCCTTGAATACCTGGGGGCTTATGATTGGAATTACTACGACGATTATGAGCTGAAGACCAATGAAGAAGTCAACGATTGGTCCGGCTTGGTCAATTTCTGCGATCAACTCAACAACACACCCATTGCCGAATTGCCCGACAGCATGCACATCTATTGCGATGTGAATTCGGCCATGGCCATGTTGGCCATAGATATTCTCACGGTGAACCTCGACAGCTATCCAGGACGCTGTGTGAACTACTATTTCTATCACCGTGAACTAGACAATCGCTATGTCTTCCTCAAGTGGGACATGAACGAGGCCTGGGGGCTTTTCAACCAATACGGTTACTCCCTAAGTCAGCTCAAGAATCTGAGCATCCATTGGACGAATACCCAGTGGGGAGAAGAGCGTCCCCTGGCGGAAGAGCTGTGGGCCATTACCGAGTATGACGACATTTACAAGGGCCATCTGCGTCGTCTTAGCGCCGGCCCAGCGCATCCGAGTATTCTGCTGCCTCGCATGGAAGAATTGCGCGACCTGGTCCGCAGCGACGTTTACAGCGATACCAAGAAGATGTTCAGCAACTCCGAATTCGAGTCGGCCATGACCACGAACATCTACGATGGCCCCCGGCTTATCCCCGGGCTCAACGGATTTGTGACCGATAGAAACAACTACGTCCAAGGACAGGTGGGCAGCTGGACTCCCGCCGAAGGCCTGGTAATCAATGAGCTCATGGCCAACAACACAGCGACCTTGGCCGACGAAATGGGTGATTATGACGATTGGGTTGAAATCTACAATGCGGGGCCCTCGTCAATTTCATTGAATGGCTACGCTCTGACCGATCTCAATGACGGCATGGATCGCTATCTGTTCCCAGCGGTCTCTTTGGATCCGGGTGAGTATCTGATTGTCTGGTGCGACAACGAAACTGTTGAAGGTCAGTATCACGCGCCATTCAAGCTGGACGGAGACGGCGAGGATCTCTATCTCCTCGACGGCTACACGATTCAGGATCAGGTCACCTTCCCGGCTCTTCCTCAGAATCTCAGCTATGGTCGTTGGCCCAACGGATCCGGAGATTGGGCCATGCTCAGTGCGGCTTCCCCCGGAGCCGAGAACGTGAACCCCATCGAGCCTGAAACGATAACACTTCAGATCAACGAATTCCTGGCCGTGAACACCAGCGGTATTGTCGATGAGATGAGCGAGTTCGAGGATTGGCTCGAGATCTATAATCCCGGGCCGGAGGACGTGCAAATGGGCGGCCTCTTCCTGAGCGACGACCTGAGCACTTCCACCCAGTGGGCCTTCCCCGATACCCTGCTTCCCGCAGGAGAGTTCATGCTTGTTTGGTGCGATAGCGACGAGGACGATGGTCCACTTCACACCAGCTTCAAACTTAGCAGCGGTGGGGAAGAGATCGGACTATTCGGTCGCTTGACGGCCGGCAATAACGTGATCGACAGTCATGTCTTCGGCGCTCAATACGCCGATATCAGTGAAGGGCGCGAGTATGACGGCGCACCGGACTGGATTCTCTTCACCACGCCCACTCCTGGCGCAAGTAATGGCGATCCCACATCCACGGGCGAAGAGCTGCCGCAGAGTTTAAAACTGCATGCGGCATGGCCCAATCCCTTCAATCCCGTTACGCGGATTAGCTTTGAATTGCCAGAGGGCGCCATGTTGCGCATTGAAGTTTTCGATGTGAGCGGGCGTCGGGTTTCGACTCTGGCTGAAGCCTGGTACGAGGCCGGACGGCATGAAATGGATTGGCACGCCGAGGATCTTTCAGGACGGGAGCTGAGCAGCGGGGTTTATTTACTCAGGCTAAGTGGAGATTTAGGGCTTAAGACTCAGCGTCTCGTGCTTCTCCGTTGACAGTATCTTCCCGGGCCTCGAAACTGCCGATATGCATTCACCGGGAATCGATCGAGTAACCCAGCTGGTTGCGGTTTTCACTCTGCTTCTGGTCACCGGACTGCTGTCCGGCGGCTGGATTTTTCATGCGCGCATGAGTGAGGCCTTCGAACTCGCCCGCCGCCAAGCTCTTCGCGAGCAAGGCGCAATCGTTCGGGCTGCTCTCAATGAAAACTTGATCAGCATTGGGGACTTGGAGGATCTGGCCTTTTCTGCGGGGCTGGATCGTCTAGAGCTTTTGAATGATCAAGGCCGGGTTATCGATACCCGAAGTCCGGCTCTTCCGCCCGCCGCACTTCTACCGGAAGTGGAAGCTTCTCTGGGTCTCGAGTACGAGGCTGAAGCCTTCCGCGATGGCGACGAGTTATTCCTGACCCTATACCTTCCTCTGGAAAACGAGGTGGGGGAACTCCAGGGTTATCTGTTACTGGAGGCGGGTGCGCGACTGTCCGATCAGCTCGTCCGCCTGCGCGATGGTCTTTGGGTTGCTACGGGAGCCGGCGTGCTTTTCGTAAGCTTCGTGCTTCTCTCCATGGCTCTGATTCTCAGGCAAGCGCGTCGACGTCAACGCGAGTTGGATCGCGCCGAGCATCTTGCTGAAGTGGGTACTTTGGCGGCGGGACTGGCCCACGAAATTCGAAATCCATTAGCCATTATTCTGGGGCATGCCGAACTGCTGGAGATGGAAAGCCATGGCAAGGAAGCCGATCGAGCCGTGGAAATTTTGGAGGAGACCGAGAGGCTGCGCCGCCTGCTCGACGATTTTCTGCACTATGCGCGTCCCATGGAGCTACGTTTTGAGCAAGTCGATCTGGTCGGGCTTTGGGACAGATGTATCCAAGAGGCGAAGCAGTCGTATCCGAAGATACATTTCAATCTGGCAGCCGGCAGCCGGCCATTGCTAGCCGATTTTGATCCCGATCGCCTCCGTCAAATCGCTTTGAATCTGTTAGCCAACGCGGCATCTTTCAGTCCTGAGGGGGGAGAGGTGCTTGTCTCCATCGCGCAGGAAGGCCGCAGCATACAAATTGGAATTCGAGATCATGGCCGGGGCGTGCAGGAAGAGCTTCGCGAGAATCTGTTCGACCCCTTTGTTTCCGGTCGAGAGGGCGGTACGGGTCTAGGCCTTGCCCTTTCGCGTTCACTGGCACAGGCCCATGGGGGAGATCTCACACTTGAATCGTCAAGCTCCGCGGGCAGCAAGTTTAGACTCAGCATTCCCATCAAAGTGAAAGGGCAGGATTCGTGAAGCGCATCCTCATTGTCGATGATGAAACTCGCATGCTGAAACTTCTGGAGGAATCTCTCGAGGGCAAGGGGCGACGAATTCTCACGGCGAGCACCGGGTCGGAGGCATGGGATCTTTTCCAGAAGAAGCCCGCAGACTTGATTATCACCGATCTACGCATGGAAAGCGAAGAAGCTGGCCTGGACTTATTGGCGAAGGTTCATAAGCAGAGTCCCGGGACGCCATCCATTCTCATGACCGCATTTGCCAGCATTGAAGCGGGTGTGCGCGCCCTTGATTTGGGTGCCGTGGAATACCTAACCAAGCCCGTACGCATGACCGCACTGGCTGAAAAGGTCCGCGCCATTCTCGCCACGGATTCTGCCGCCAAGGCCACTGCCACAGCCAATGACACGGCCTTCACCTTCGACGACATGATTGTAGGGC
>JACNKJ010000421.1 GCA_014382085.1 bacterium | reverse complement strand
GTCGAAGAAAAAGCGAGAAAACGAGATAGGCCATCGGTCGGTGCTCTTAAGGACTTCAGAAACTCGGCGGAGGGCGCCCTCTACCAATGTCAATTCGCTTAGCAGCACTTCTCAGAATCGGTGCAGCAGGATTCAAGTCTTGCCTTGAGCTTCTCTGTCTGTTCGGCGTCGACTCCCTTCACGCGAATCAGGAAACCGTCGTCGGTTTCCTCAAGCTCGCAGGAAACTCCCTCACAGCAGGAGAGGATCTTCTTTTCTTCAGTCATGTTTCACCTCCTTCTATAGATGTATAAGTGGTTGTCTATGTATGAGTTCAAAAAAACTCACTTGTTCTTGAGGACGATATCCAGGGCCTTGAACTGGCTTCCGCAGCACTCGATGATGGTGTTGCCCATGAACCGGTAGAAGACCTCGCGTCCACGTTTTTCACTTTCCACCAGTCCCGCCCTTTTCAAAATGTCGAGGTGATGGGAGATGGAAGGCTGGGTCATGTCGAAGTGGCTGCAGATATCGCTGACGCAGAGTTCCTTGCGTTTCAGCAGCTCCAGAATTTTCATGCGCGTGCCGTCGGCGAGCGCTTGGAAAATCATTGAGCATTGATTCTGCATCTGTCCACCTCATATAGACGTAGTCCTATGTATCAATATGTCTCAAGTTCCCGCGAAATGCAAACTTTTCTTTCGGCTATTTTCAGCGGACGGCATTTGCTAGATTCGGCGGACGCACTCTACGCTTCCTTCCCTAGGCGAATGATCAGGAGGTCGGGATGTCCGGACCCCGTATGGCATTGATTTTAGCTTTGTGCCTTGCATATGCGGGTACAAGCTTCGCGGCAAGCATGGCTCGCGGCGTGGTGTTCGAAGATATGAATCGCGACCAACTTTGGGACGCCGGTGAGATGGGCATCGAAGGGGTGCCCGTGAGTAATGGTCGTGAGATCGTTCTCACCGACGCCTTCGGCCGCTATGAAATTGAGGTCCCTGAGCATGGGGCCATCTTCCTGATCAAGCCGACGAACTGGGCGACGCACATGGACGAACTCATGCGTCCCCAATTTTTCTACATGCACAAGCCGGATGGCTCGCCCGAGCAGGAGTTTCCCGGCAGTGAGCCCACGGGTGAGATCACCGAGAGCATCAACTTTCCATTGTACCGTAGTGTGGAGAAAGGCCGTTTCCGCGCCTTGCTTTTCGGCGACACTCAGCCCGACGACCAGCGCGAAATCGACTTCATCGCCCACGACGTTGTGGATGAATTGATCGGGACCCAAGCGGAATTCGCTGTGGTATTGGGCGATGTTCTCAACGACGACCTGTCGCTCTTCGACTCGCTTTGCGGCACCATGGCTACTCTTGGCATGCCCATGTACTACGTGCTGGGTAATCACGATATGAACTACGACAGCCCGGGCGATGATCTCGCCAACGAATCTTTCGAGGCGGCCTTCGGTCCGAGCTATTACTCCTTCAACATTGCCCAGGTACATTTCGTGGTGCTGGACAATGTGCACTGGCGAGGCGAGGTCACCGACCCCGACGCATGGGAAGGCGGCAACTACATTGCAGGCTTAGGACGCGATCAGTTGAACTTTCTGTCCCAGGATTTGCGGCTCGTGCATCCCGACAGGCTCGTGGTGCTAATGATGCACATTCCCTACAATCATCCTTGGGATGAAAATGACAAGGCCGAGCTATTCCGCATCATTGCGCATCGCAGAAAGTGCATGAGTCTGGCCGCCCACGCTCATTATATGCAGCACGATTTCGTCACGGCCTCCGAGGGCTGGCCGGGCGAAGATGAGCATCATCAGTACATCAATCCTACGGTATGCGGATCCTGGTGGACGGGTACTCCCGACGAGCTCGGTATTCCCCACACGACCATGCGCGACGGCGCGCCCAATGGAAGCACCCTCGCGTTTTTCGAGGGGCCGAACTATCGATTGGATTTTCTCCCCGCGCGAAGGCCCAAGAGCTACCAGATGAACATCTGGGCGCCGGAGGAAGTACACATTGATGATCGCGGTGTGTCGGAATTTTTCGTGAACGTTTTCGCGGGTTCGGAGCGCTCGAAGGTTGAGTTTCGTATGAACGGCGAGACCGCTTGGCGGCCCATGAAACGACTGGCCGCGCCGGATCCCTATTTCGTGGAAATGACCGCTACCCAGGGAAGCGATGACATTCCCTACGGTGTACGCACGCCGAGGCCGCAGAACCTGGTGCCGCATCTTTGGAGCGCGGTGATTCCCGAAGTGAGAACTCCGGGTTCACGGGTGATTGAGGTGCGCGAGCACAATATGTGGGGGCGTGTTCACGAAGCTCGCCGCAACATACGCTTCAAGTGAGAGAAAATTGAGAAAGGCAGCGGCCGGGGGACTGCTGCCTTTCTACCTTAGCGATGCCGCACGGAGCCTCGCTAATTCCGGATGTGTCGGCAGGGAGTTGTGTAATCTGCATTGGTGAATGCCTTTAGAGAAGATAAGTCCTGGCTCGCCCGAGTCCAAGAAGGCATCTCTGCCACTTGACGGAGCACCAAGCAGAGCGTACTTTCTAGCGCCCCGGCCAGCCGGGGATTGGCGGCTTAGCTCAGTTGGTTAGAGCATCGGAATCATAATCCGAGTGTCCGGGGTTCGAATCCCTGAGCCGCTACCTTGTAAGACATTGGGAAACAAGAGGTTGAATTTTCAACAAGCCCTCTCGTTCCCAATCCGTTCCCAAAAATTCTGAAACTGATTCAAGCCGAGCCCTTTA
>JACNKJ010000220.1 GCA_014382085.1 bacterium | reverse complement strand
TCTCCCTCGGGCTTGATCCCGCCGAATCCGCAGAGGGACCTGGCCGGAATGGGACCGGCATCGCAGCTGGGGCAGTGGTTGCCGCCCAACTTGCCCTTGTCCAGATCCTCGTAGAACCGCGTTCCGCCGATACCCGCCGTGTAGACGTAGTTCAACGGAATCTTTCCGGGGAAGGCCTTGGCGCTCTGAGCATCGAGTTCCACAGGTTTGATCTGCTTCGTCTTCGTGCTCGTTTTCTCGCCGGGCTTCAGAGGACGGAAGTACTTGATGTCGAGAATGTTGCCCTCGCGATCCTTCTCCGACCTCCATTCCGCCTTCACGCGCATGCCGATTTTCACGTCCTTCGGCTTCACGTCCTTGAGCCAATGAACGATGCCCATATCTTCGCTGGCGCCGTCCATCTCAATGACCGCGAACATCTTCACCTGTCCCTTGGGCAGGGGTGAAGAATCCCAGTCCACGTTCGACAAGGTGTAGGTAAGCACCGTGCCCGTGTCCTGGATGTCGAAGTAGTTGCTCACCGGGCGCAGGTTGCAGAGTTCGCAGAAGCTGCGAGGCGGCACCATCATGCGTCCGCACTCGTTGCACTGCGAGGCCGTAACCTTGCCGCGCTTCAGGCCTTCCAGGTAGGTGGTCAGCGCAAAGCCGTTGTCCCAGGCGTAGCGCAGGTCGGGCTGGTAGGCGAAGTGCGGAACCTCTTCCACTTTTTTCAGCGGCGTGCCGGGCAGGTCGCTGCGCTTCATGGAGTTCCATTTGCTCGCCGTGGTCGGCATGGCGCCTTCGCCCGACATGACCACAACCGTGCCCACCTGCATCAGGTCGCCCCAGGCCTGCGCAACGCCGCGCTTGGCGACCTTGGAAACCTGACGCTTGCCGGCCTGACCGGAGAGCTGGAAGTAAAGTTCGGCGATCTTCATGAGGCCCGTGGCCGCAATGGGATTGCCAACGCCCAGCGCACCACCGGAGGGGCACATGGGATGCGAACTGTCGCGCTCGAATGCGCCCGAGTCGAAGAGCTCGCGCACCCGGCGACCCGACTTGTCCATCAACAGGCCGTTCATGTGGTGAAGGGCTTTGTAGTTGAAGGGGTCGTAGGGCTCGAAGATGTCGATCTCGGTATCGGGCTTGGTGATGCCGGCCATCTTGTAGGCGTCGAGGGCGGCCATGGCCACATAGTTCGGATAGGCCAGATCGCGCGTGGGCCAGTAGGCCGTGTCGAGACGGAAACCCACACCATCGATAAAGACCGGCGCCTTGGAGTGCGTGCGAGCCACGCGCTCGTTGCACATCACGATGGCGCAAGCGCCGTCGGAGGTGGGGCTGATGTCGCGACGCTTCACCGGCCAGGACAGCACCGGCGAATCCATAACGTCTTGTACCGTGATCTTCTCGGCCACCTGCGCGGCGGGATGATCCATGGCGTTGCCCTTGCAAAGCACGGAGATCTCCGCCAGATCGCGCTCGGTGTAACCGTAGGTGTGCATGAACCTGGCCATCTCGATTCCGAAAATGTGGATGAGCGTCAGGTCCAAAGGCTGCTCGGTGGTGTGATCGAAGATGGTGATGAACGCGCCCGCGGGATGCGGATGCGTGGGACTCATCTTTTCTTCGGTGACCACGAGGCAGTTCTTGAACTTGCCGGAGGCGATGTGCATCCAACCGTGAATGGGGCTGAAGATGCCCGTGCCGCCGCCCACATAGTGACGCAGGTAGGGCTTGTGCGTGCCTCCGGCGCCGGCAATTAGATGCTCGGCGTTCAGGTGAATGCCGTCGAAAGCGTCGGGCGCGGTGCCCAGGCAAACGGCGTCGATGTCGTCGATGGTGAGTCCGGCGTCGTCCAGTGCCATCTGCACGGCCTGGGACGCGAGCTCGCCGGGAGTTTCTTGTGCGCGGCGAACGAACTTGGTCATGCCGGCGCCAATGACAGCAACTCGATTATTCATTACTGCCTCCCTTCGCATCGAGAACAACCACCGCACATGTGTCGGTGGGAATACCACGCCATCCGTGGAGCAAGGCGGTCTTGGCTCCCTCGATCTGATGCGTGCCCGCCTGTCCCCGCAGCTGTTTCACCGCGTCGTAGAAGCGTGCGCCGCCGTTGGCCTCATAGAGGTCACCCATAGCCTGCGACCCGCCGTCGGGATTGACGAAGGGTAGGAAGTCTGTGGAAATGCCCAAGGCGTCCAGGTGCATCAATTGACGATGCGCGTAGAGGTCGCTCACATAGGCCACGTCGAACTGTTCTTCCGGCACGCTGATGCCGGCTTCTTCGTAGGCCATGCGCGCGGCCAGGTCCGTTCCATCGGAGGTGTCGTGCGCACGTCGCTCGATGAGCGAGTTGCCCGAAGCCCAGCCGGTTCCGGAAACGAAGATGGGATCCTGAGGGCAATCGCCCGCCGCTGCTTCACTGGCGAGAACCACGACCACCGCCGCGTCGGCGGGGCGAGCCATCATCAGTTCCGTAACGGGCGAGGCAATGGTGCGGCTGTCGAGCACGTCGTTGCCGTCAAGCTTCGAGGCGTAGCATGCCAGCGGATTCTCCAAGGCGCGGCTGCGGTTGAAGGCCGCAATCTCCGCCACGTCTTCTTCGCTGTAGTTCGAGTTCTCAAGGAACTGCTGCATCTCGATTCCCGCGAGGTAGTGCGGCGAGACGCCGAAGCGGTTGTAGGTGGGATCAAGGGCGAAGTGCAGGATCTCGTCCTTGGTCATAATGTTGGACGCCTTGCTGTAGCTTTCCACAACAAGAATGTTGAAGCGTCCCGTGTTGATCTGCATGACGGCAGATGCGATTCCCTGAAGGAAGTCGCCGCCGATTGTGTAAACCGGCTTGCGTACCATTCCCAATTGATCGGGCACGTACTCATCGGAGATGGAGTAACCCGAGATGAAATCCTCTTCACAGGAAATCGCGCCGTCTATCTGCTCGGCCGTTACGCCTGCATCCTCGTAGGCCATCGCTGCTGCTTTGGCGATCAGCTCGCGATAGGATAGCCCTCCGGAGGCAGGAAAGGACCCGCAGATGCCGACGCCCATGACGACAACACCCATAACTCGCTCCTTGTTGTTTAAGGGACCATTTCTCGCCGATCATAGAGGACGAATCTCGCGAAGTCAACGAAGCCCGAAACAGTCTTGCATGCTCCCACGACATCGGGAAATTCTTGCGATTGAGTCGATTGCGGGATTAATCAGCCCTTGCGTCTTGTCGCCTTCCACGAAGTTCGTGACGTAATTCACAACTGAGCGCGGCTTGACACCTATACATGCGTATAGTATCATTGGGCACCCTCTGGATAGCGAATCTCCCATGAATCACAGCCAAGCGACAATCAGTCGACCTCCCGCATCTAGCTTGCGGCTGGAGACTGGCGACTGGAGACTCTCATGAGCCTCGCCGATGATCGTGCTTTGCGGGAAGTGCTCGAGGGGCTAACGCGCCTGCGCCTCGCGCACGATCGCTTCGCTACGGAATCAGAGCGGCGGGATCTTCCGCCTCTGCGTCCCATGATCGTTCCAGCGCCGGTGGAGTCGTCGACGCTGGAGGTGGCCGTGGGCGCCGAGGAGGCACGCCGCTCCCGCGGTCGCTACCTGCGCCGCGATGTCTCGGTTGAGCGCGCGTTGCCGCATCTAGCCGGTCTGGCCGATGCGCTGCGCGATGCTCAGCCCGAGGCCGGTCGCCTGGTCGATCTCGTGGCCGACATCGATCTGCTCGCCCAAGCCTCTGCCGAAGACCTGCTCTTCCTCGACCTGGAAACCACGGGCCTGCATCGCGGGCTTATCGTGCTTCTGGGTTTCATGACCGTGGGGCCCGGCGAAAGGCCGCTTACGGCCACGCAACTATTCGCACGGGATCACGACGAGGAAGCGCCCATGCTCGAAGAGTTCATGGAGGTGCTTCGCGCGCGACCCATTCTCGTGAGCTTCAACGGCCGCAGCTTCGACGCGCCCTATCTGGAAAGCCGCCTGCGCTTTCACGGATTCTTCGAACCCCTGCGTTTTGCGCACGTGGACCTGCTTCATCTCGCACGCCGGCTTTGGAGCGCGAAGCTTCCCAACTGCCGCTTGGTCACCTTGGAAAAGTGTCTCTTTGGACGTCGCCGCGTGGAAGATCTTCCCGGCAGCGAAGTGCCGCGAGTCTGGGAAGACTACGTTCGCCACAACGACCTGCGCGATCTGCCCGGCATCTGGGAGCACAACCTGCGCGACCTGGCCACTTTAGCCGAGCTCATCGTGCGCGCCGCGAAGGGGGAGGAGGGCTAGAGTTTGATCTCTCCTTTGCGCTGAGTTAGATTTCCCGAGTCTGCGTAGCAAAGAGGGAGGCGGATATGCGGAATGTGTTTGGGGCTATCCTAGTTGTTTGTGCGGTCACGATTATGTTTAGCGCCTGCTCGGCCACCGGCCCCGGCTCGAGTTCCTTTCCCAACGTCGTGGAAATTTCCGGCTGCCTTGAGCGCGACGGCTCGGACCCCGATGCAGTGTATAGTTGCATCGAATACGATTACGCCGACGGCGTGCTTTCGATCCTTCACACCAACACCTGTTTTAACTGCTGCCCCCAAGATTGGGGAGGCTTGGTGAGCATTGAAGATCGCGTCATTACCATAGAAGAAGTCGAAGGTGTGGGCCAGTGTGACTGCCACTGTCTCTTCGACATCGAGTATCGCATCGAAAACCTTGAGCCGGGGGAGTATGATCTGATCATTCAGGAGATGTATCCATCCACCGGCGCAATTTCCTTCGACGTGGAACTCGATTTCACATTGCCCGACTCGGCGGAAATCTGCCTGGAGCGCCACGGCTATCCATGGGAATGACCGACTCGCGTAAAATTTAAAAGCCCCGGCAGGTGCCGGGGCTTTTTAGTTAGAACCGAATCGAACTACTTGGCCGGCAAGGTCGCCGGATCAATCCAGTGGTAGTTGTCGATGGGTTCGCCGGAATCGCTTGAGCGTCCACCAATCTCGATGGTGGTCACGTCCCAGATCTCACCCGAATCGCCGAGATAACCGTAATAGTAGCGTACGGTTTCTTCCTCGGTGCCCTCGTTCTCGCGAATGACGATGGTGCAACTCGAGCCGATGGCGTTCTCGGAGTCGTGATCGCTCCAATAGTGCACCTGCACGAAGTAGGCACCCGAAGGTGGCGCCAGACTCGAGATGTTCTCGGGGCCGTAGCCGTTGGTGTCGTCCGTATCCAAAGTCAGGCCGCTTGCGGCCACGTAGCGATTGCCGAAGTAGCACCGGTTGCCGAAGGGGTCGGTGACCCAAAGGTCCACATCGGTTCCGCCGGTGTCCCAGCTCAGTGTCACGCGGAAACCTGTGGGTGGCACCTGTGAGGTGAAGGCCGCGAACTCTTCCTCATGCCAGCTTCCCGAGTCGGCCATGATACCGGCGACGTGCTCCTCTTCTTCCGCAGAAGCTTCGACGATAATGTCCTGACCGAAGGTACCGTCGGAGCTGACCGGAACTTCGTAGAGCTGCTCGAAGTCGTCGTCGATAACGAGGTGAGCCGTGCCGATCGAGGGGTTGGCCACCTTTCCGGAGAGATGGAGAACACGATCCACCACGGGTGAGTAGATGGTGTTGAGCTCAACGTAGAAATCCACCACGAATTCTATGGCGAAGCTGGCCACCAGAACACTGTTCGCTGTGAATTCGAATGGGAGCAGAGCCGTTGCTTCCGAAAAATTCGCCGGTAGCTGCACGGTGATCTGACGTGAGACCGTGCTACCTGCGGAAAGAGTGATTCCGCTCTGTACACCCGAACCCACGGTAATGCCGTCCAATCCTGTAACGACCATATCACCGGTGACGTTCTGGTCGGAGCTGTTCCGGATATCCAGTTCGATGGTCAGTAGCTCTCCGGGATTCAGTTTGCCGTCGAGCACCTGTTCGCTGATGATGGTGTAGGTCGGCACTTCGATGTTCACCGGAGTAGCTTCGATGTTTTTGGACAGGCTTTTGATCGTGCCGAAGTCGTCCTCAACACTGACCGTGACCGTATAGGTGCCTTCCGCCGAAACGCTGAAAGTGCAGTTGCGGCCATCTTCGTTCACATTCGCCGTGCCGGGTCCGACGACGCTCCAAGTGAAGTCAAGTGAGCTTCCAATGGTGCTGGCCGCGCTGGCCGAACAGCTCACGGGCGATCCCACCGCTGCGACCTCGGGACTCACCGTGATGGCCTCCATGACCAGACTATTATTGGCGAACTCCAGGAGCTCGGCCAAGAAACCTGTGGCCTGGTCGGTAACGACCTGCAGCCCCAGTTCCGCCGAGCGGATGTAATCCTCGGCGATGGTGATGATGTCGTAGGAACCCTCGGGGAACTCAATTTCAAATTCGGGATCCACGCCTTCGAGTACCACGATCTTGGGTTCGCTCTCGGGCTGACCACGCTTGCTGATGATCATGGTCTTCGGTTCGCCGATGGGCGTGCTCGTTTCCTTGTCCTTGATAACCGGAGTCACGGGCGCTTTGGAGGAGGGATCCTGTCCGGGCGTGACGAGCTGCTCGGTCACTTCCACGAGCAGGCCACTGCCGCTGACCGCCTCGCCGTATGCTTTCACGCCGGTCTTGCTGGCGTCCTTGAGCGTGGTCAGGCAGTCGTTCCATCCGTCGGGGCTCCAGAGCAGGAAGTTCCGATGGGCTTCGCGTTTCAGGGGATCGCTTTCGGGTAGATTCCTATAGTTCTGAGCCTTTTCGGCAGGCGTCGACCCTGGAATTTGATCGTAGGGAATCCAGCCTTCCTGGCTGTCACCCGCAGCGATGCGCTCGGCGATATGATCGTTGCGACGGTTGGTCGTGCGTTCCAGATCCTGCGCCCATCCCGAAACGAGGGGGATACCGGAGTCAGGTGCACTGAGAGCTTCTCGCAGTCCGTGCGATCCACTCACCACGCGCCAACCCGTGCGCACCATCTGTCCGCTGGACACAACCATGTTCTTGCCCGTGTTGTAGATGCCCTTGCAAACGCCGCCGACCAAGTCGGTAAACATGCCACGGTCACCATAGGGTACGATCTGATCCTCAAGGGCGATAAGATCATCGAGCTTTTGGGCGGCCTGCTCCGAGCGAGCCACGTAGTTGTCCACATAGGCCGCGACTTCGTCCATCTGGTCCTGGCTTCGAACGCCACGCTCGATGGCGTCTTCGATCTGCTCCATGATATCGTTCAGCTCCAGCAGATCATGGGTCACATCTGCCTGAGCGCTGAAGTAGCCCGCCAGGGCTTCGGTCATATCATTGGGTTCAGGGGGAGGTGGGGGGAGTGTTATCGGTGGGGCTATCTTCGCTGCAGGCCGGAACCAGCAGCAGAGCGAAGAGGGCCAAGGGGATCAAGAGCTTGTGTCGCATATCCATCCTCTTGCGGTTTTGACTCAACGGTCAGGTCTTTAGAACACATGAAGATAGTTCAAGGTGAAGATGTATAAAAGGTCTTATTTGCCCGAATATCAATTTTGCCCAAACCTTGCTACTCATTGTTAGCTCTGATAGAATTGCGGGAACCAAATCCTGTGGAAGTGCTTTATTTCTCTTCCACTTACGGGAGCCTTTATTCAATGCGGCTTTTTGCGAAATTCGCCATTCTGGTACTGATACTGACTATGGCTGGAGAATTCTGCGGACACGCGGAAGATTTCCACACGGCCAAAGCTCAGACGGACGGAGTGTGTTTCGAAGCCGCGGATGATCCCTGTTGCGACCATGAGGCCTGCGAACACGATAGCTGCTCATGCCATTGTCTCTGCCATGTTCCCGCCGCTTCGCCGCAGGCCCTCCTTGCCGAGAACCTTCTGCCATCCAGCGGCAAAGTCGCCGATGCCGAAAAGGCTTCCCCTCGCAATCTGAGCCAGCCCCAGGAACGCCCGCCCATCGTCGCCTAGCCTCCGCACATATTTTTCCATCAAAAAACTCGAACTCGCCAGGACGCTTAAGATCCTTGCGAAAGGACGACCATGCGACAGATTTTCGCAGGCGGCTGGGCCGCATGCCTATTGATCCTGTTGCTTCCCATTGGGGAAGCCGGGGCGGCGCAAAAGGTCAGGACACTTCACTTGGAAGACCTGGCGAAGATGCTCGAGACACATCCACTACTAATGAAGGCGGTAGCCGAGGAAGATGCTGCCGCTGCCGAATTGCGAGAGGCGTCGCGTTGGGAAGATCCCGTGCTGGGGCTTTCCACGGGATGGGCCGAATCATTGGAAGGCGATCACAAGGGTCGAAGCGGCGAGGTGGAATTGGAATTGGATCTTCCACTGCCCGGCCGATATCGCAATGCTGTGTCCGCCGCCCGAGCGAATCTTGAAGCGTCTCGTCACGAGACGGCCGCCTTGAAGCGCCGACTCTATACTGAACTGGCTGCGGAGTTTTGGGAGATCGCCCGGGATCAGGAATGGCTCAGTCGTCTCGAGTTATCGCGTCAGGCCCTGAGCGAAATGGTGTCGCTTGCCCAAAAGCGCGTGGATTTGGGCGAAGCCAGGCCTGTGGATTTGCTTCGTTTTGAAATCGAAGCGGCGAGTTTGAACTCAGAAATTCGCGCGGCAGAAGTTCAGGCGCGGGCGAAGAGAAGAAATCTCGCCCGTGAGTTGAATCTGTCCCTTCATGAGGAACTTCAAGTGAAGGCGGTCTTCGATCTACCCGGCGAACCTCTCGTTTTCGAAGAGCTACTTGACCGTCAGCAGCGATCTCATCCTGAAAGATTGGCTACGAGGCTCAGAAGCGAGGCGGCCATGTCAGGATTGAGTGCTGCGCGTTGGGGCAGGCTTCCCGATCCCAGCCTTCGATTTTTCGCGGGACAGGAATTGGATGCAAAGGAAATTGGCCTGGGCCTTGAAATCCCACTTCCCCTTTGGAACAGGAATGGATCGGCCGTCGCTGCGGCTAGCGCAGAAGCCAGCGGCGCGCGTTACGAGCAAGACCGCGAAGCCATAACATTGGCCGCCGATTTGGAATCGGCGCGAGCGAACCTGATTGCCGCTCGGGAAATCGCTGTGACCATGAAGCAGGTCATTCTTCCCAAGGCAACGCGCGCCGCCAAGACCCTGCTGCGCATGTATGAAATCGGAGATGTGGGCGTTCTCGAACTTATCGAGGCTCGCCGCGCACTCATGGATACCGAATTGGAAGGTCTGGATGCGCTGTTGGAATGCCAGCTGGCCCATCTGGAACTTCAGACCCTCACCGGAGAGAGCTGCCATGAAAATGAAAATCACTAGTCTGGCGCTGTTGGCGCTGCTGGTATTGCTCACCGCCTGCGCCGAGGAACCCGAAAGCGAAGCCGTAGCATGCGCCGACGATTGCGAGATCGTTCACGTAAGCGAGCAAGATGATCATGTTGCAGAGGGCGAGGAGGACGAACACGCCGGACACGATCACGGCGCCGAAGGTTCCGACCTGGACCGCTCTGCCGCCGAGCTATTCGCAGCCAACTGTGAACACGACATGCACGCCTTCGAGTGTGAAAGCTGCAGCTATGAAGTTGGCGTGGTGCGCCTGCCCAAGGGTCTGCTGGATAGCGGGCTGGCAAAACTAACCGAGGCGAAGCCAGTGGATCTGGACGCCCTGGCGCGATTCACCGGCGAGATCAGTTTTGATGAAGGACTCATCGCCCACCTAGGAACGCGCGTGGCCGGAGTGGTTGAAAAGGTTCACGCCAAACTGGGCGATGAAGTTGCCGAAGGCGAGCGTCTTGTGACATTCCTAAGCGGAGAACTTGCCGAAGCGGAAGCGGACTTCCTCATGACCCAGGCCGAACTTGCTGTGGCTGAAGCCGCCTTGCTTCGACAGCGTGAATTACGCGAGGCGGAGATAAGCAGCGAGCGCGAATGGCTGGAAGCACAGCAGGATGAAGCATCCAAACGCATTCTTGCCGATTTGGCAGGACAGAAATTGCTTCGTTTCGGTATGGGGAAAGGTGAAATCGCCGAGCTGGAATCCGGGCGTAGAGGTGCCGACGGGCTTTTGGAGCTACGTGCGCCTTTTGCGGGCCGAGTACTCGACCTTCACGCCGTGTTGGGCGAGCAATGGGAAGCGGGCGAGGAGATTATTCTTTTCGGCGACACAAGTCGTCTTTGGGTGTGGGTGGACGTCTACGAATCGCAACTCGCTGCGGTGTCCAGCGCCGTTGATGGATACGGTCTGCCGGTGAGTCTGAGTGTGCATTCGCATCCTGAGAAGAGTTTTGCCGGCCGCATCGATTATCTCGACGGTCGTATGGACGAACATACGCGCACGGTGAAGGCCCGCGTCATTCTCGATAACCGCGCAGGACATCTTCGCCCTGGTATGTTCGCCGAGGTTGAGGCGGTTCTGTCGGGCGGCGCCGGTCGCCTTGCTCTACCCGAAGCCGCCGTCATGGAAGATGAGGGCCGATCCTTCGTCTTCGTTCATCAGCATGATGACTACTATCTTCGGCGCCCCGTGAACACGGGTCGGCGCGGCGCGGGTAATGTTGAAATTCTCGACGGACTCGAGCCGGGCCAACTCATCGTGGCCGAAGGCGCCTTCCTTCTTAAATCCGACGTGCTTCGCTCCAAGATGGGCGAAGGCTGTGCGCACTAAGGGGGCAGCGTGAAACTACATGAAACGCTATTGGCCAACCGTGGGCTTGTGCTTGCAGCCACGGTTCTGGTGCTGTTCCTGGGCATGGCTGCCTGGAGTCGCATGCCCGTGGATGCATTTCCCGACATGAGCAATCAGCAGGTGATGATTCTCAGCGAGGCTCCCGCCTTGGGGCCTCTCGACGTTGAAAGACAAATCACCTTTCCCATCGAAACCGTGTTGGGCGGACTACCCGATCTGAAGCAGGTCCGTTCGGTTTCCAAAACGGGGCTTTCGCAGGTGGTGGTGGTTTTCGAAGATCACGTGGATACCTACTTCGCCAGGCAACTTGTTTTTGAGCGGCTTCAGATGGCTCGCGAGCAATTGCCTCACGGTGTGGAGCCCGAACTGGGGCCCATCAGCACAGGCCTCGGCGAGGTGTATCAGTACACTCTCAAGAGTGATCGGCACGACCTCACCGAGCTGCGCACAATTCAGGATTGGTTGGTTTCACCGCGCCTGCGAAGCATTCCAGGGGTTAACGAGGTGAACAGTTTCGGCGGACGCGTGCGACAGATATTAGTGGAGGTGGATCCCGACCGCCTGCTCAAGTACGACCTGAGTCTGGGCGAAGTGGTGGAGGCTCTGGCCGCCGGCAACGCCAACGCGGGTGGCGGTTTCATCGTGAAACACTGGGAGCAGGAGAACATCCGCAGCGTGGGTCTCTTCGGCTCTCCCACCGATATTGCAGAGGTTGTGCTTGCCGCGGAAGATGGCACGCCGGTGCGGGTTTCGGACATTGCCACCATTCGTGAAGGACACATGACGCGCATGGGCGCGGTGTCTCGCGACGGCGAGGGAGAAGTGGCCGCGGGCATGGTGATCATGCTCAAGGACGAAAACTCCAAGGAAGTGGTGGAGCGCGTGAAAGAAGCGTTGCCTGCCATTGAATCGAGTTTACCCGAGGGTGTGAGCCTGGATGCCTTCTACGATCGCACCGATCTGGTCAAGGCGGTCATTGGCACCGTTCGCGGCGCCCTGTTACTGGGCGGACTTTTAGTCATCCTGGTGCTTTTTTTGGTGCTCGGCAATTTGCGTGCGGCCCTTGTGGCGGCGCTCAGTCTTCCCATGACCGCCCTTTTTGCCTTCATCTTCATGGGTGCGGCAGGCGTGACCGCCAATCTCATGAGTCTCGGCGGCTTGGCCGTAGCCATCGGCATGGTGGTGGATGGTTCGGTGGTGATCGTGGAAAACACCCTTCGTCATCTGCGCGACGAGGGAAGCCTGCTGGAACGCATCGCGCGATCCACGAGGGAAGTTGCCAGGCCCATCGCCTTTTCCATTTTGATCATCGTGTTGGTCTTCCTGCCCCTCTTCTCCTTGGAGGGTATGGAGGGGAAGATGTTCAGGCCCCTGGCGTTGACCATGATTTTCGCCATGCTGGGATCTCTGATGGTGGCACTTTTCGTGGTGCCCTCCATGCTGGCTACGGTTTTTAGGGGATCTCCCAAAACGGTCGAGGCCAAATGGCTGGTTCGCCTTCGCATGAGTTACGAAGGACTGCTGTCCCGCTCATTGGATCGAAGCGGCTTGGTGCTTCTCGTTGCCACGCTCATATTCCTGGGATCTCTCTTCATGCTCCCCATGCTCGGCACGGAGTTTTTACCCGATTTGGACGAAGGGGCCATCGCCATCAATGTGGTGCGCCTTCCCAACGCAGCACTGGACGGTTCGGTCATCACATCGGGAGCTTTGGAAAAGATCATTCTTGCCTACCCCGAAGTGAGAACGGTGGTCTCCAAAACCGGGCGCGCGGAAATATCGGAAGATCCCATGGGGCCCGAGCAAACCGATGTGCTCATCATGTTGCATCCCGAAAAAGAATGGACTTCGGGTCGTAGCAAGGAAGATCTGGTCGAAGCTATGCGTGCCGAGCTGGAACAGGTGCCGGGCATTCGTTTGGCTTTCAGTCAACCCATCGCCCTGCGCGTGAATGAACTGGTGTCGGGAGTTAAGAGCGATCTGGCGGTGAAGATTTTCGGCGCCGATATCGAAGCTCTGAAGGAGTACGCGGACGAGGCCGCTTCCGTCATGCGCGGCATCGATGGCGCGCAGGATGTGAGCGTGGAGCAGGTTGCCGGTTTCACCCAGCTCGAGATCATCCCAGATCGCCAGGCCATGTCACGCTATCAAATATCCATCGCTGATCTCAACGAACTCGTGGAAACCGCCGTGGGTGGCACCGTTGCCACCGAGCTGGTGGATGGGCAAATGCGCTTCGGCGTTCGTGTGCGTTTCCCCGAAGATCGACGCAACAGTGAAGAGGCTATTCTTGCTTTGCTGGTTCCCACGCCATCGGGTGCGCGAGTTCCGCTGGAGAGAATTGCCAGGCTGGAACGCGTGGAAGGTCCTGCGCAGATCAGCCGTGAACAGAACATGCGACGGGTGGTAGTGGAATCAAACGTGGTCGGCCGCGACCTGGGTGGATTCGTAGAGGAAGTGCAGGAGCGTCTTTCGGAACTCGAAGCGGAATTGCCGCCGGGTTATTGGTTGGAATTCGGAGGAACCTTCGAAAACCAACAGCGAGCGCTCAAGCGCTTGTCCATCGTGGTGCCCATTTCCATCCTGCTCATCTTCCTGATGCTCGTATCCGCATTGGGATCTTTCCGTGGCGCGGGCATCGTGATGGCCAATCTCCCATTCGCCCTGGTCGGCGCGGTGGCGGCCATGTTGATTTTTCGTATCGACCTGAGTGTGCCGGCGACGGTGGGGATCATCGCGCTGTTTGGAACGGCGGTGCAGAACGGAACGGTGTTGATGACCTTCATCAAGCAGCTCAGAGACGAGGGTCGTGAGCTTCGCGAGGCTGTGCTAAGCGCCTGCTCCCTGCGCTTTCGCGCCCTTCTGATGACCGCACTCACCACGGTGTTGGGTTTGGCACCCATGCTCTTTGCTCAGGGCCCGGGTGCGGAGATGCAAAGACCTTTGGCTGTGGTGGTTATAGGAGGACTTTTCACTTCCACTGGACTTACTTTGCTGGTTCTGCCCTCCCTCTATTGGAGGCTGAGTCGAAGCAAAAGTAGCTAGGTCTTTTACCCTCGGTGGGATCTGCTATCCTGTCGGGGGTTTCATCTTTTCGGGCGCTTGTTGTATGCTGCCC
>JACNKJ010000420.1 GCA_014382085.1 bacterium | reverse complement strand
CGTTGCTAGAAGAGCACCCGAAGGTGAAGAGCATCAAGGTGGCTTTGAGAAAAATGAATCTGCCCTTTCCCAATACATGTCGTGAAGTAGAAGTCGTGCTCAAGCGGGAGCGAAAAGCTTGAGTCAGACGGTGGCCTTCTCCCTGGGCAGCAACCTGGGAGATCGTCAGGCCTATCTTCACGCGGCGGCCCGCAAGCTAGTGGTGGAGCTTGAGGGCGCGAGCTTGAGCTCCCTTTGGGAAACCGAGCCTGTGGAGGTGAAGGGACGCCAACCCGCCTATCTGAATTCCTGCGTGGTGGGAAAGACCGAGCTTTCACCTCGGGCATTACTTGAGCTTTGTGAAAGGCTCGAATGCGAGGCGGGCCGCAAGTCTGCCCACCGCGAATCTCGCGTGCTCGACGTGGATCTGCTACTTCTAGCGGACCAATGTTTGAATGAGACGGACCTGGTGCTGCCCCATCCCGGTCTCGCACGAAGGCGTTTCGTTTTGGCGCCGCTCTGGGAAGTATTGCCGGACTGGGTTCATCCCATGACGGGGAAAAGCGTGATGGAAATGCTGGAGGAACTGGGCGAGGCGCAGGCCGTCAAGCTGCACAAGCCCCTGAAGGACTGGTGGAATGACTGAACTGCTTCGGGAACCGTCCTACATCGTCATCGAAGGTGTGATTGGCGTGGGTAAAACCAGCCTCTCTCAGCTGATCGCCGAAGAGATGAACGCGCGACTGAACCTGGAAGTGGTGGAAGAAAATCCCTTCCTGCGCGAATTCTACGTGAACCCCTCGGCCAATGCTTTCAAGACGCAGATCTTCTTCCTGCTCTCCCGTTTCCGACAGCAGCAGACACTCAAGCAGGGCGAGCTCTTTCAGGAAAAGGTCATCAGTGACTATCACTTCGACAAGGATCGCATCTTTGCCAATATCAACCTGAGCGACGATGAGCTTTCCCTCTACAACGTTGTGGCCGATGCCCTGGCCCCGCAGATTCCCACGCCGGATCTGGTCATTTTCCTACAGGCGTCATTGGATACCCTGGTGGATCGCGTGACCAAGCGCGGCCGTCCCATGGAGCGCGACATGCGCCGCGATTATCTGGAAGCCCTTGCAGAGGCCTATAACCACTACTTCTTCCACTACTCGGGAACACCGCTGCTGGTGATCAATACCGACAACATCGATTTCGTGGCCAACCGGCGGCACCTTGACGATCTGAAGCGGCGCATCCTGACGCCCTTCGAGGGCACCCTCTACTACGTGCCCAACTGGGAGGGATAGATGACTCGCACCAGTATCCTCGATCTCAAGGCCAAGAAGGAGCGCGGTGAGAAAATCGTGGCGCTGACGGCCTACGATTATCCCACGGCGCGCATCCTGGATGAGTCGGGCGTCGATCTCATTCTCATCGGCGATAGCGCTGCCAACGTTGTGCTGGGCTATGAGTCCACCCTGCCTGTGACCCTGGATGAAATGATCGTACTTTCGGCCGCCGTGGCCCGTGGCGCTCATCGTGCTTTGGTGGTCGCCGACCTTCCCTTCATGAGCTACCAGGTGAACGCCGACCAGGCCCTGGAAAGCGCCGGACGTTTCATCAAGGAAGCGGGCGTGGGCGCGGTGAAACTGGAAGGTGGGCATCGTTCGGCGCCGGCCATCAAGCGCATCGTGGACGCGGGCATTCCCGTCATGGGACACCTGGGCCTCACGCCTCAGAGCCATCTGGCCTTCGGCGGTCACAAGGTGCAAGGTCGTGAGGACAGCGCCGCCCGCATGTTGGTGGAAGAGGCCCACGAACTTGAGGCGGCGGGCGTTTTCTCCATGGTACTCGAAGGAATTCCCTGGACCCTGGCACGAGAAATATCCCATGCCATCGAAGTGCCCACTGTTGGGATCGGCGCAGGCGCGGACTGCGACGGGCAGATTCTAGTCCTGCACGATATGATCGGCCTGGGCGGCGGCGACTTCAAATTTGTCAAACGCTACGCCGATGTGGAAGGCGAAATCGAACGCGCCGTAAAGGAATACGCGCGCGAAGTTCGTGAGAGCGCTTTCCCGTCGGATGAGCATCGCTTCGAACCCGGCACCCGTCGGCGCAAGGCCGATCCCAAGTGAGCCGCGGCCCGGAGATCATCCGCGCCGTGGCTGACATGCAGGCCTGGAGTCGCGGGCATCGAGAGGCGGGGCGGCGCATAGGCCTGGTGCCCACCATGGGCAATCTGCACGAAGGGCATCTATCCCTCGCTCGCATGGCCATGAGTGAAAGCGATCGCGTTGTCGTGTCGCTTTTTGTGAATCCCACACAATTCGGACCGGGTGAAGACTACGAAAGCTACCCCCGCAGCTGGGATGAGGACCTCGCCAAGCTTCGCGACCTGGGCGTACACTACGTCTTCGCGCCGACGGTCGAGGAACTCTATCCCGCAGGCGACAGCACCCGAGTTACGGTTAACTGGGGGCAGGATGTTCTTTGCGGCGCCACACGCCCGGGACATTTTGACGGTGTTACCACCGTAGTGGCCAAGCTTTTCAACGCCACCATTCCCGACCTGGCCTTTTTCGGTCAAAAGGACGCCCAACAGGCTCTCATCATTCGCCGCATGGTGCGCACCTTGGCATTTCCCTTGGTTCTGCGCTTGGGCGAGACGGTGCGTGAGGCGGACGGATTGGCCAAGAGCAGTCGCAACGCTTATTTGAATGCGGGGGATCGGGCCAAGGCCCAAACTCTCAATCTGGCCCTGAGCGCTGTCGGGAGCGCACTGGAAATGGGCGAGCGC
>JACNKJ010000361.1 GCA_014382085.1 bacterium | reverse complement strand
TTTCTTCGAAAAAATTCATTTTCCCGACACTGGAGCTTGGCGCTTTGCTTTCCTAGTTCGGTGCAATCGGCGAATCAGGTTCCCCTTAGCTGCGAACCGGGTTTTGCCGACTGGTATCAGCGCTTCAAAAAATGGCGAAAGGAAAACAGCTAAAAGTAGAGTCGGGCGCCTTCATCACTGAGCCAACGACGCTGAACTGCAAAATCCGGAAGGTATCCTTCCACCAAGGCCCAGTAGTCCGGCGAGTGATCCAAATGTACAAAGTGGCAGAGTTCATGAACGACCACATAGTCCAGAGCCTCGGGTGGCGCCATGATGAGCTTCCAATTGAAGGATAGATTTCCCGTGCTGCTGCAACTGCCCCAGCGGCTTCGGGTATCGCGTAGGGTCACACGACCTGCGCGCTTCCCGATACGGGCGCTCCAGTGATCCACGCGGGCAAGCACAATGCGACGGGCAAGGCGGCGCATCCAGGCTTCAAGCACCGATCGGGCGTCAGCGCTTCGGGATAGATCCACACGAATGATGCCGTTCTTGGCCTGAATGTGTGCGCGCTTTCGCAGGGGATCGCGATGGATTTCTAGGGCCCATTCTTCGCCAAGCAGGAGTAGGGTTTCACCACTGACGAAACGACGTTCAGGATGTTCGCTCAGCCAGTTTTCGCGCCAGAGGAGTTTGTCGCGAATCCAATTTTCTTCGCCTCGAAGCGTTTCCTCCACCTCGCGAAGAGGAAAACGTGGAGGCGTCCGCAACACCAGGCCCTGACGAGGTTCCACGAATATACTCACCCTGCGCCTACCTTTACGCCGCTCCAGGCGAAAAGGAATGTCGCGCCCATCCAAAACAAAGACGCCTTCTCGAATATCCAAACTCATGTCTGAACTTTAGCCAGAAGCAGGGCGCTTGTCAGGTAAAGATCGCAGGGTTAGACTCGCCCCGGAGGTAATCATGCGCTTTTTTCTGCTAATGCTCTGCATTCCCTTGCTGGTCGACGCTATGGATTGCGATTCCCTGGTGGCCGACTTCGACAATGAAGCCGCGCTTAAGTGCTTTCAGCGGCGCCTGGCGGAAGATCCTGAAAATGAGATTCTCCAGATCGCCATTATGCGAGCTCTCATCGACACCGGCGAAGATGCTTTGGACAAAGCTGCGCTCCCCTACTTCGAGCAAGCCGTGGCTCTTTCCAAGAAGTTCATGGAGGATCATCCCAAAAGCGCGGAAGGTTACTACTATCTAGCAGTGGCCCTGGGGCGGCAGGCGCAGTTTTTGGGCGGCAAGGAGAAGGTCTCCATGGCCAAGGAAATTCGCATGAATGTGGACCGAGCCCTGGCGCTGGACAATCAACATGCCGAGGCCTATTTGACCCGTGGCATTTACTTCTACGAACTGGCAACCCTAAACAAGGCACTGCGTTTCTTCGCCAAGATGCTATACGGCGGTCTTCCCGAAGGCGGCCTGGACGATGCCGAGGCCGACCTGAAAGCCTCGTGGCGCCTGGCCCCCCACAACACCAACACGCTTTACCACCTGGCGCTCATTGCCGAGCGCCGGAAAGATTACGTGGACTGTGAGCGATATTGCGAATTGGCATTGTCCCAGGATCAGACCGATCACATGGACAGCCGGAATCAAGATCAAGCACGTGATCTACTGGCAGACATTTCGAAGAAGTTGAAGAAGCAGGAATCTCGGCGCTAGCCGGCGAGAAGCGCCATCAACTCGGTGGCGGTGCCGCGAAGACTGTGGGCGTAGAGCAACGAAAGAGGCGTTTCTTCCGGGTTGATCTCGATGGTCAAGGCTCCCGTTCGCATGGCGATAATCGGCATCTCCGCCGCAGGATATACCACAGCCGACGTGCCGATGCTCACCAGACAATCGCATTGCTCGATGGCCGACACGGCCGCCTCGATCACGGGCATGTCGAGCATGTCCTCGAACCAAACCAGATCCGGTCGCCACCAATTGCCGCAATCGCAATGTTTGGATTCGAGTGGCAGATCGAAGTTCTCACTCCGGGATCCGCAGGCCTCGCAGCGCAGGCGCCAGAGGCTGCCGTGCAACTCGATCACGTCCACAGATCCCGCCCGCTGGTGCAGCCCGTCAATATTTTGAGTGATCACCCTCGTGCCCGGCCGCTGCCCCTGAATCTTGGCAATCAACTCATGTGCAATATTCGGAAGGCTCTTCGCGATGGCCGCGCGACGCTCATCGTGCCAAAGCCAGACCTTGGCGGGATCGCGATCAAAGGCGCGTTGGCAGGCGTATTCGCGATAGTCGTACTTGCCCCAAACTCCACCATCGCCACGATAAGTGGGAATGCCACTTTCTGCGCTCAAACCCGCGCCCGTGAAAAACACCAAGCGCTCGAACTCCCTCAGCTTCGGGATGTCATGGCCCATGAAGCCCCTCCTTTTCGTGCACCTGCGTTGGCGAATCGGTTCCGCGCCATGTCCAATGCCAGGGCTCCCAGGGAAAACGCCGCGAAGGGTCGCGTGGATAGGTTTCCACGAATCCGAACTCCCAGGCATGCCGGGCCATCCAAAGGTAGGCGGGATTTTTCGCGTAGGCACCGCCGAGAGTCAGATCCACCGTTGCGCCGAGCATGTGCTCGGAATATCCCGGCGGCGCAACTCCCCAGGTAATTTCCTCGAACACGCGGCCGGCATCGAGACGTTTCTGAATGAGGCCACGCTGGGTTTCCACGCTGCGATAGGCCGAGTTGGCCAGAATGCGAATACCATCGCGACGGGCGGATTCCGCCAGGTCCACCAAGGCCTCTGCCG
>JACNKJ010000144.1 GCA_014382085.1 bacterium | reverse complement strand
CGGCCACTTAGCGGTAGAGCACCTTCACCGAACTCCAACAGCTGGGAAGCTCCCCAAAGCCGGGAAGGCTAGTGGGATCCAGGCAATCGGAATCCCAGATCTCACCGAGAACCGGTATGTAGCCCTGACCCAGATCCGGCACCTCGATCTGGAAGCTCTCGAAGGTCCAGTCCCAAATTTCGATATCGAACCAACTGTAGTTGATGATCCACGGACCCGCAGGCACATCTGCCAGGGTCACCTTGATGTCGGTGCAGCACTCGCAATCGCAGGGATCTTCCCAATGCTCCACCACGAAGATGGTCGCGTCGCCCACATGTACTTCGAAAGTTATGGGATCCGGACAGCAGTTGATCAGATCGGCGAAATGCGTGATTTGAAGATCCGCATCCACGAGCTCCAGCTCGAAGAAGTCACCGTCCCAGCACCAGTATTCGCCCCCAGCACTCAGAGGCAAAGCTAACATAGCGGCAATCAATAGGATTCGCATGCCTCCTCCTCGGTGGTCTTGGCGATCCCATCTTCATAGGAGAAGTTTAGCACAAGTTTGAGCGAACGATCCTAGGTTCGAAGCTTAGCTTCCAGATTCTCAACCGTTCGAAAAATAAACCGTCGCCCACTCTTTTGACGGATGAGAAGCCCGAGCTCAACGAGATTCAATAGATCTGTACGAGCACTTTGGTAGGCCACACCATGAATCCGCCTGTGCTGCTCAATACTGTACAAATAACCGGAGTGGCGAATCGCGTGCTGGATCAAGGCGACCTGACGATGATTCAAAGCTTTAGAAAGTTTTGAATTTGAGGCCAGTCTCTCCCTGGCCTCAGCCATTTCAGAGGTTTTGCGTTCAAGGTATGCATGCAAATCGAAGATCGCTTTTTGCAGAGTTTCCAATTGGTGGAGAATGAAGTAAGTCGCATCATTGTCATCGGTTTCTGAGTGTAAAAATGCCAGGCCATATTTTGCGGGAGCCGCATGCAGAAGTCGAGAAATGGATAAAAACTCGCAAAGCCAATATCCCTGTGAGGCCATAGACCAATAGAAGAGCGCTCTCGCCGTTCTCCCATTTCCGTCGACAAAAAGATGGTCATAGGCAAGCCAGTAGTGAAGAAGAATGGCGCGAAGGACTGGGTGGATGAATTGAAGACCTGTTTCATTGTTGGCAAAAGCGCAGAGTCTGATGAGTCTCGAATCCAATTCTTCAGCAGGAGGGGGAACATGCAAAGTTGCTTGGGAATTCCTGTCACTAACAATAATGTCTTCATCTGCTCTCCGGAGTCTTCCGGAAGCTGTAGGGTCTTTGAGTGTGTCGATTGTCAGAACTTCTTGAAGGTGAAGAACCATCGCGGGTGTTAAGGGCTGGCCTTTCAAGTCTCTTATGCTGAGCATTGCTTGATAGTTGTTGTAGATCATCTGTTCGGCTTTACCCTTAGGAGGCCGACCGGTCTGAAGCAATTCTTTCGCTACAAGGCGTGTGGTGGCCGCCCCCTCCAATTGGCTAGATCTAATAGCCTCCTCTGCTACCGATTTAGAGATATAAAAGTCGCGGGTTTCCGGGTTCATCAGCTCTTCAGGCGTTTCAATGGAACCCGCCGCCATTTTGTCGACGAAATGCAGAATCTCTTGGGCCCTGTCGGTAACTCCAAACTGAACAACCTGACCCTGACTGTCCTTCAAGGGAGTTGGCACAAGCCGACCTGCTCGTGACATCTTAATGCCCAACCACCATGCTTTGTGGTCCAATCCTTCAGGTGGATCTCTATAGAGGAGGTCATCCCAATGGAGGTATTTCCCGCCGGGCGTTGACCCTTGGGAGAATATCAAACCGATTCCCGGACCAGACCCGTACTGCTCCATGACCCCTGTCCTGAGCTCTTCCATCAACGGTGGTTTTCGAGGGATACGCACACCACCTCCTTATTACTAACTTGACAGTACTTAGTAAATAATCGACAACTAGCGCGAAATGTCAAGCTATTACTAACTTGAGCCAATTTAGTACTTCATGGTAATTAGGCATATCCCAAAATATGACAACACTTTATACAGCAAACTCGGAGGGTCCGGGGGGGCCCTCCGAGTGGCATTCGAAACTGGAGCGAAGTGACTCCTCGGGGCGCGACTTGCGAGTCCGCGAGCCGGAGCGTGAGAGGAGATCACGAGCTCCTACATTTCTTCGTGGTAGGGACAGGCCGCGAAGTGCCCCTCCTCCACCTCAACCAGCTTGGGCACTTCCTGCGCACATTCTGCCTTGGCAATGGGGCATCGCGTGCGGAAGGCGCAACCGGATGGCTTGGCGATGGGCGTGGGCACATCGCCTTCCAGCAGGATGCGCTGAATCTTGTTGGCGCGGTTGGGATCGGGCAGGGGCACCGCCGAAAGCAGAGCTTTGCTGTAGGGATGGCTGGGGTTGAAGTAGACATCCTTGGCGCTGCCGATCTCCATGATATTACCCAGGTACATCACCGCAATACGATCGCTGATATGCTCCACCACGCTTAGATCGTGGGCGATGAACATATAGGTAAGACCGAACTCGTCCTGCAGATCCTGAAGCAGGTTGATCACTTGCGCCTGGATGGACACGTCGAGCGCGCTCACGGGCTCGTCGGCAATGATCACCTTGGGATTCGTGGCGAGAGCCCGTGCGAAACCGATGCGCTGACGTTGACCGCCGCTGAACTCGTGGGGATATCGATTGCTCTGCTCGGCGCTCAGGCCCACCTTGTCCAAGAGCCAGGCCACGCGTTCGATGCGCTCCTTCTTGCCCATGTCCTTGCGATGCAGCAGCAAGGGCTCGCTGACGATCTGGCCCACGGACATGCGCGGATTCAGCGAGGAGTAGGGATCCTGGAAGATCATCTGCAGGTCGCGGCGGAAGGGCTTCATCTTCTTGCGATTCAGGCCCACCAAATTCGTGGGTTGACCTTCGCGGTAGAAGTTCACCTCTCCACTGATTTCTACGTCGGGCGCCGTGGTCCAGAGCACGTTGAGTATCGCGCGTCCCACGGTGCTTTTTCCGCAGCCCGACTCTCCCACCAACCCCAGGGTTTCCCCCTCTTCCAGGTGGAAATCGATCCCATCCACCGCCTTCACCTCGGCCACCTTTCGCAGCATGACGCCACCGAAGATGGGGTAGTAGACGCGCAGGTCTTTGACTTCGAGAATGGGTTTCTTCATGGCCATGACCTACACCTCCTTTTTAACCAGGTGACAGCGAACCTGATGACCGGGATGAATCTCCACCAGATCGGGCTCCTCGGTGAAGCAGCGATCTTCGGCAAGATCACAGCGTGTACAGTACTTGCAACCAGCAGGCATCTCGAAAAGGCTCGGCACCATTCCGCGAATGGTCTCCAAACGCCTTTTTTTCTGCCCTGGCCGCGGCAAACTCTTGAGCAGACCCTGGGTATATGGATGCAGAGGCCGCTCGAACAGTTCGGTCACCTCGGCCATCTCCTGAATGCGTCCGCCGTACATCACGATGACGCGTTCACAGGTTTCGGCCACCACGGCCAGATCGTGGGTGATGAGCATCACGGCCGCTTCGGGCCGCTTCTCCTTCACCGTAAGCATCAGCTCGATGATCTGCGCCTGGATGGTCACATCCAGAGCCGTGGTCGGCTCGTCGGCGATGAGCAGTGCAGGATTGCAGGCCATGGCCATAGCGATCATGGCGCGTTGTCGCATGCCGCCTGAGAACTGGTGCGGATAATCGTCGAGGCGTTTTTCCGCGTCGGGAATACCTACGAGATCCAGCATGGCGATGGCCCGCTTGTTGACATCGGACTTGCTCAGGTTCTCGTGCAACTCGATGATCTCGCGAATCTGGTAGCCCACCGTGAAGACCGGGTTCAGACTGGTCATGGGCTCCTGGAAGATCATGGCCACTTCCTTGCCCCGAATCTTGTGAAGCTCTTCGTAGCTGAGCTTCAGAAGATCGCGTCCCTGGTACATCACCGAACCGTGGGTGATCTCACCAGGAGGGTTGGGAATGAGCCGCGTGAGGCTGAGAGCCGTGACACTTTTTCCGCTACCCGATTCTCCGACGATGCCGAGGACCTCGCCCTCGAAGATGTCGAAGTCCACGTTCTCCACGGCTCGGGCCACGCCGGCCTCCGTGGTGAACTGGGTCACGAGGCCGCGGATCTCGAAGAGTTTCTTTCTTTCACTCATGCTAACGCAACCTCGAGAAGACCTTGGGATCGAACGCCTCGCGAATGGCCTCCCCGATGAAGACCACCATCAAAAGCGTGAGAAAGAGCGCGGACAATGGCGTGAGCACCAGCCACCAGGCCGTGGTCACATCGTCCATGCCCTGCTGCACCAACTGCCCCCAACTAGAAGTTGGAGGCGGAAGCCCGAAGCCCAGGAAGTCGAGGCCCACCAACGCGAAGATGTTTCCTACCACCGCGAAGGGTGCGAAGGAGATCACCGGCGGCAGGGCGTTGGGAAGAATGTGACGGAAGATGATCTCGCGATGTCCCGCGCCCATGGTGATGGCGCCGGCCACATAGTCCTTGGCCTTCTCGCGATAGAACTCGCCACGGACGTAGTAGGTCATGCCCATCCAGCCGAAGAACATGAGCACCACCGAAAGCAGGAAGAAGTTCGGTTGTAGGATAGAGCTGACGATGATCACCGTGTAGAGAAAGGGCATCGAGCTCCAAATCTCGATGAAGCGTTGCATGATGATGTCGAAGCGCCCGCCGAAGTAGCCAAGCATGGCTCCGATGGTGATGCCCACCGTATAGGCGAAGAAGGTCGTGATCAGGGCGAAGCTGATGGAAATGCGGAAGCCGTAGACCAGTCGCGCAAACACGTCGCGCCCTCGGTTGTCGGTTCCGCACCAATGACTCTTGCTCGGCGCATGCGGCGGCTCACCCGGCATATCGAGCAGGGATTCATTGGGATGATAGGGATAGGGCGGCATGATCACCGTGCCCTTGTCCTTCGCCTTGAAGTGTTCCTGCAGTATTCGGTAGTTGGGCTCTTCCGACCCCTCCATGCCGAACTCGTTGCTCTGGTAGAAATTCACCAGAGGGAAATAGGCCTTCCCTTCGTAGGTCACTAGGAGAGGCTTGTTGCCCACCATGAGCGGCAGGAAAAATGAAATCACATAGGCGGTCAGCAAAACGATAAAGGAATAGTATCCGCGCTTGAAGGTGCGGAACTTCCGCAGGCGTTTTCGGAAGATGCTGACACTGACGGTCTGGTTCTGTTTTTTCGTATTCTTGGTCATCGCGCCCTCCTACTTAAACCTGATGCGCGGATCGATGACCGCATAGAGGATATCACTGAAGATATTGCCGAAAAGTCTGAGCAGCGATCCGATGACGAGAATTCCAAGCACCACCGGATAGTCCCGCTTCAAAATGCTCGTGTAGCCCAACAGTCCGAAGCCCTGGATGTTGAAAACCTTCTCGATAAGATAGCTGCCCGCCAGGATCAGGCTCAGCAAGTGGCCCAGGCCCGTGGCGATGGGAATGAGGCTGTTCCGGAAGGCGTGTACGAATACGACCTTCCGCTCATGAAGACCCTTGGCGAAGGCCGTGCGAACGTAGTCCTGTCCCAAGTTTTCCAGGAGCGAGTTCTTCATGACCACGGTGAGCGAGGCGAAGCTGCCCACCATGTAAGCGATCACCGGCAAGATGGTGTGATGCACCTGGTCGGTCATCTTGTGCCAGAGGGTGAATTCATCCCAACCCGCGCTTCTGAATTCCCCGAGTGGGAAAACCTCCCAGAAGCTACCGCCCCCTAACATTACGAGCAGTACCGCGCCCAATGCCCATCCCGGTATGGAGTAGCCCAGGAAGACAATGGCGCTGGTCGCCATGTCGAATCGGCTGCCGTGCCGGATGGCCTTAAAGACTCCCAGGGGTATACATACGAGATAACTGAGAAGGAATCCGATGAGTCCGAAGTAGATGGAAACGGGAAAGCGCTTGCGGATGACCTTCCCCACGGGCATGGCAAAAACATGGCTCTTGCCCAGGTCGCCGGTGAGCAGCCCGCTAAACTTGGTCCAGGATACGATGACCTTGGGCTCGCCGCCCTCTTCATCGGGCTCCTCGAAGCTGGTCACCTTCCAGCGCTTTTCCAGGGGCTTGGTGTCCAGCTCGACACGATAGCCGTATTCCTCTTCAGGGGCTTCCAGGGCTCTGCCCCGCACGTCGCCGGGAAGTTCGATCCACTCGCCCGGACGCACGGTGAGGGAGTCTTCCATCTTTCGAACCCATGAGCCCTTGAACTTCAGCCAGGCGATGACCACTTCCTGCTCACCTCCGGGTGGAGTGTCGAGCACTTCGGCGATCTGCCACTTTTCGTTCAACTTCGTGAAGTCATACTCGATGTTGAAGTCGCGCGAGCCCTCGGGCTCTTCCACGACTCGAACATCCACTCCCTTGATGAGCTTCTTCCACTGCCCCGGGCGCAGAGACACGCCCTCCATCTCGCGGGGCCACAGGCCCAGCCACCTGAGATATCGAACGGGAATGGGTTTGTCGAAGCCGTAGAAGCGGCGCATCTCTTCCATTGCGTCCGGCGGAATCTCAATGCCTCCGCTGGCCATGTCGCCGCCGGCGGTGCCGCCGCCCGCCTCTCCCGACATCATCATGCCCGCTTGAAGCTTCAGCAATTCCTGTTCAAGCGGACCGCCGGGCACCAACTGCATGATCGTGAAGACCAGAATGGTGATGCCCAGAAAGGTGGGTATGATCAGCAGAAATCTGCGGATGAAGTAACTTGTCATTCTCCTCTACCTACATCTTCCCGAGTTTTTCCAGCCAATAGGTGTCGTTGGTTTCGCCGGTGGGGAGCGTCTTATTCGGATCGGCGATCGCTTCGTTCATGGCCTTTTCACGTTCAGGATCGATGTACCAGAGAGACTGGATGGCAAGCCAGTCGCCGGTGCGACTGAGGAAACCATCGGGGTAGCCGAACTTGTTCCAGTAGACTACGCGATTGAAGGGACCGTACCAGGCCAGGGCGTAAGGCACGAGTTCGGTGAGACGGCGATCGATGAGCCGAATGAGCTCCACACGTTTATCGTGGTCGTACTCATTGTCATAGATGTAGGCCAGGGAATCGATATAGGCGTCGGCCACTCCGGTGATGTTGGTCGACGGCGTCACTTCGGCATTGTCAGAATGGAAAGAGCTATTGGGATTGGGCCAGTAGAGCCCGCTCCAGCTCTGGAATGCCAACTTGAAGTTGTGATCCATGTTGTTCTGGAACTGCGTGGTGCTCGTAAGCTGCTTCAGGTTCAGCTTGATACCCGCATGCTGGAGGCCTTCCTGCAGAACCGTGTGGATGCGTTCCCAGCTGGGCGAGTCGAAGGTGAGGGTGAGCTCGAGAATCTGGCCATTCTCATTGACCAGCCAACCATCGGAATTGCGTTCCTTGTAACCGGCCTCCGCAAGCAGCTCCTTGGCCTTTTCCGGATCGTACTCATACTTGGCCACGTTGGGGTTTTCATAAACGCTGGAGGGGAAGTAGGAGTAGAGCTTCAGGTACTCGTTGTGGAAAAGCTTCTCGATGAGCTTGTCGCGATCGTAGAGATGGGCGAAGGCCTTGCGGATGCGAATGTCGTCGAAGGGCCACTCACGCATGTTGAAAGCCAAGCCGCTGATGCCCTGAACGTCTTCGTTGAAGATCTTCCGCTTGAGGCAAATGCCCCGCTCGATCTCATCGTAGTTGAATTCGTTGACCCACCAGCTGGCGCGGCTCACCACGTAGACATCCAGCTCGCCCTTCTTGAACTTCTCGAGCCAGAGGCGCTCGTCCATGATGACGGTCCATTCGATCTCGTCGAAATTGTAGAGGCCGGTGTTCTCCGGAAGGTCGGCTCCCCACCAGTCGTCGCGGCGGGTGATGACGATGCTACGGCCGTTGTCCACATTGTCCAACAACAGTTCATAGGGCCCCGAGCCCATGACCATGTCGAACTGGAACTCTTCGAGGTATTCGCCGCCGTCCAGGCCGCCGATGACATGGGCCGGCATGATCTTCATGGAGATTGCGAAGTAGAGGAAGTGGCGCCAGTTTTCTTCCGTCGTCGTCACATGGAATAGATAAGGACTCTCGGCCACGGGTTCTTCGTACATGCCATAGAGAAGATTCGTGTAGGGATAGAGGATGCCCTCGTCCACCAACAGGGTCCAGGTGGCCACGACGTCGTCCGCGGTCACCGGTGCGCCGTCGGCCCAGCGTGCTTCGGGATTAATGCGGAAACTGAAGGTCATCTTGTCTTCGGAGATTTTCCAGTGGGTAGCCAGGACCGGCACGGTTTCAAGGGTATTGCTGTCCAGAGAGAGCAGCGATTCGTAGACCAAGCCCGAGACCGAAGTGATAAAGGCGCTGTTGGCGTCTTTACCTTCGGTGCGAAGCGTGGCGGGGAACTCCTGCATGGCCATGCGCAGCTTACCGCCCTTGACCGCTTTGGGATTGCCGGTGATTCCAGCCTGTCCGGTTTGCCAACCGGTCTCGCCGCTTCCCGCCAGCCATTCTTCAAAACCCGGTCCTCCGAGTGATGCGGGCACTCCCGGGACACCAGGTTCGGCCAAAGCCGGAAGAGCAAACAGGGCCAGTAGGGCCACAACGGTCCACAAGGCGCGCAATCTCATCGGAAAACCTCCAGGGATTCGGGGCTGCATACAACACTGCAGAGTAACGAATTCGGACCTCTAGGTCAATTGAGCCAGAGGCCCCCGCATCCGCAGTGTAAATGAGCTAAAATGATACGGATGATGCCATGATGAGAACCCTGATTCTTTGCGCGCTGGCCCCCTTCGTCCTGACGGCGACCGGGGCGGAAATCGAGAAAGGCGGCTGGGAAGCCATGCGTCAAAGTATGGTTGAGAAGCAGATTCAGGCCCGCGGGATCGAGGATGAGCAGGTGCTTGCAGCAATGCGTGCCGTCCCTCGGCACCTTTTCGTGGATCCCGATTTCGAGGACGAGGCCTACCGCGACGGCCCCCTGCCCATCGGCGAGGATCAGACCATCAGCCAGCCCTACATCGTGGCCCTCATGACCGAACTGGCCGAACTCGAACCCGGCGAGAAAGTTCTCGAAATCGGCACCGGTTCCGGGTATCAGGCCGCGGTGCTGGCCGAGTTAGGTGCGGAAGTGTGGTCCGTGGAGATCATTCCCGAGCTGGGCCAACTGGCACGTGCCAATCTCAAGGCCGCGGGCTACGACGGTTTAAATCTGCGGGTGGCAGATGGGTATTTAGGATGGCCCGAGGCCGCGCCCTTCGACGCGGTCATTCTCACCGCCGCTCCTCGGAAAATCCCCCAGCCGCTCAAGGATCAACTTGCCGAGGGTGGCGTACTGGTTGCACCGGTGGGTGGATGGAGCCAAGAACTGGTGACCCTGCGCAAAGTTGATGGGGAGTTGCTGCGCCGAAGTGTGATCCCTGTCCGCTTTGTGCCCATGACGGGAAAAGCGCTGAACGATCGCTGACTGCAATCCGATCAGAAAGCGAAGCGACTTTCCGGAGCGCGAGGAAAGGTCACGAGCCTACTTCACCAGAATCGCCTTGCGGTAATCGCTCTCCACGCGGCCATCCGCGTAGCGACACTCGATGCGCACAAGGAAAAGTCCGCTGGCCAGGGGTTCGCCCACCTCGCTCCTTGCCGTCCAGGATAGGCGATGCGAGCCCTCACCCATTTCCTCGGCCATGAGAGTGGACACCCACTGCCCGTTGGGATGGTAGACGTCGGCCTTGACCTCGGCGGGATCTTCCAATCGGAAGAGAATGGTCGTGGACGGATTGAATGGATTGGGATAGATCCCCTCGAAAGTGAAGGCCCTGGGCGCAGGTTCGCCGGCGGCGCTGCTTGTTCCCTCGGCTTCAAAAGCGCCCAGATCCGGCGCGCTACCCACGGGATTGGGACGCGAGCGCCCATCTATATCCACCGGCACTCCCAGGTCTTCGCCTGCGGCCAAACCGGCACTGCCCTCAATGAGATGTAAATCGCCCGCGGGCAAATCGGAGAATGCCGGCGCGCCAACCAAGAGATCCGAAATCCCATCGGCACTGGAAATCAGGCAGCGACCAAGATCCACCTCGGCCTCATGGGCAAAGATCTCGGCGTCCATGGGCGCTTCATCGCCCCAAAGAATACTGTTGGCCAGCTCCACACGACCGCCGGTCCAATACAGAAATCCGCCGGCTTCTTCAGCGCCGTTGGAAGCGGCGCTCAGGTGAACCAGGCGGGCGCGTGAGTCATCACCCAGGATGGCTCCCCCTCGGGCGGCTTCGTTGCCGAAGAAGACCGAATTGACCACGTCCAGGATTGCGCCGGGCCCCAGTGCTAAAGCACCACCGCCGGCAGCACTGGCGTTCGCTTCGAATCGGCATGCCGAAAGTCCGAGCACGCCCTGGGCGCGCACTGCACCACCTGGGCCAGCGGCCAAGTTGTTCGTGAACAGGCAGCGTTCGAAGAGCAATGCGCGATCACTCCAGATGGCTCCGCCGCCCGAACTCTCTCCCTGGGCGCGGTTGCCCTCGAATTGACAATCGGCGAATCGCGCCGTTGCACCGGCGGCCAGCACCGCACCTCCGCCCGCAGCGTGCACTCCGCCGCGAAAGACCAAGTTCTCCAGAGTCGGGCCCGCGCCATCGCCGGGCAAAATGGTGAGAATGCGCGACTCGTCCCCGCCGTCCAAGATCACTTCGCCGGGTTCACCCACTCCGCGCAGCACGATGGGAAAGCCCTTCAATTGTAGATCGCTGTTGAGCACACCCTGATAGATGCCGGGCATGATCAGCACCGTGTCTCCAGCCGCCGCGGCGTTCAGGGCGCTTTGCACTCGCAGGAATGGCTGGGCGGGCGAACCCTCGCCGTAAGGGCTACCGAGGGTCGCGTCCACCACCCATCGGGGGCCATCGTAGCTGACCTCTAACAGGCCGAGAGGATTCTCAATATCCTCGCGGCCCTGAGAATCGATCACGCGAAGCAGGGGGCTGAGGCGGCCCGAATTTTCGAAGACGAACTCGTGGGGACCTGGACCCGTGGCATCCATGCTGCCGTCGCCGTCGAAATCCCATTCCCAGGAAACAATTTCGCCGGTGGAACTCACGCTGCGATCCTCAAAGCGACAGGCCGCGCTGGTGAGCGGGCTTTTCGTGCTCACCGCGAAGGAGGCGTGGGGACCGCGTTTGAGGGGATCGAAGCGCACCCAGTGGCAGTCGTTGCCCAGGCCGGTGTGCCCATCCCAGGAAATCCAGGCGAAGCCATCCTCGCCCCAATCATCGCCCCAGCTGTTCTTCACCAGCCATGCCCGGCCGAGGGCGTCGTATCCCACAATGAGCAGGTTCTGCACACCGTCGGCGACTTCACCCGGGAGAGGGCTGTAGATGCCGGTGCTGTAGGCGTCCAGGCTGGGGAAGGATTTCATGGCGCTGATCAGAGGGCCAAAGATGAGAAGCGCTCGACGAATGGCTGCGACATCGCCCTGATAGCAGACCACGCCGGATTCGGCGAAGCGGTAGCGACGGCTTTCATCCGCGCCGCAGAGGCCGCCGGCGCAGGCATCATCCACTTGAACGCCTGGGGGAAGACAGCAGGACTCCAACAGGCCCACGTTCTCGGCGAACCAGAGGGCGTCGCTGGTCCATCCGCTTTCACATGAGGCCGCGAAGCCGTACTCGCCCATGCACTCAATGAGTTGGTTTTCGGAAAGGTCGAAGTCTTCCAGGGCGCCGGCGTTCATGCCCAGAAGGAAAGCGCTTTCCAGGGCCGCCGTGCTGGCGTAGGCCCATCCGGCGCCGCAATCGCCCTGATCTCGAAGGGGGGTCACGAAATTGCCGCCCTGGTCCCGCCAATCCAGGCGAGGAGGCAGACTCATTCCGGTAAAGTCGCGCTCCTGGAAAGGCGTTCTGCGACCGGCGGCGGGCAGGGTCAGGGGGCCGGGCATACGCCGAGCTAGCCGAGCGCTCTCATCGAGTTGCATCATCGAGGTCATCCCCGCACGCCAATGCAGGCGCGCCCGCTGGATGCGAGACTGAAGGCGAGTGATCTCGCTTTCCATCTCGATCCTGCTGTCGGGGCTGAGAAGCTCGGAGTCGCTGCTCTCGGCCACTGCGATGGGCGCGAGAAGGACCGCCAGAAGGCTTCCCCGAATGATGAAATCTCGGAGCCGAATCATGCTGAAGGGGCCTATCCTTTAAATTTGAGCCTCGTCCGGAAGGCAGAGTAGTTTAGCCTCGGCCTTCCCATTTGGCGAGGGCCGAAAGGAAGGAAATCGATAACTGATTTAATAACAAAGAACTAAATTCGGTTAACGAGCGTTTCTAGCCTTCTCTGCCAGCAGAAGTAGACGCGGCGCGCCTAATTCGAAGGCCTCGCCCGAAAGCCCGCCGAAGGCGTGAACTTCCGAGAAGCCCGCCTCCCAGGCAAGTTCGCTGAGTTCCTTTAAAGTGTAGATGCGAATAGAGCTGTGACGTCGGCTGCGCCGCCCATTCTTGATCAGAGTCCAGTCCATTTCCACACGACCGGTGCTGGCGTCGTAGTGGTTTCCAAGTAGAGCCGTGGTGTTTCCCTCTTCCACCCACTGACGTTCATCGAAGGATGGGAAGAGGGTCTCGGCGCAGTGGCCATCTAATAGGAAACGTCCACCGGGTTTGAGTGAGCGATGAACCGACTTCAGAAAGGCCAGATTACCCGCGTCATCGAAGTATCCGAAACTTCCCCACCAGCAGAAAGCGCCTTGGAAGCGGTTTCGCCAGGGGATCCTCCGCATGTCGCCCTGTTTGAACTCCATGTCCAGCTTCTCGGCCTTCGCCTGCTTTCGGGCTTGGGTAAGAAGGCTTGCGGTGATGTCCAGGCCGCTTGGGCGGAAACCCTTGCGGGCCATGGCTCTGCTGAGACGCCCTTCGCCGCAGGGCACATCCAGCACTCGCGCGTCGGGCTCAAGGGCCAGGGCCAGCTCGATAAAGCCCGCCGCGGGATCCACGATTTCGGCCGTGTCGCGGCCCTTTTGCACATCGAGCCACGCGCCCCGGAAAAAACTCTCCCACCACTCTTTGCGGCTCATCGTTCCTCCTCGGCAGACTGTTGAAGAACTTTGCTCACACAAACGAGATCGTCTCTTGTGTGATAGCCCATGCGCAGGTAGAAGCCCAGCACCTCGCGGTTGCTGGTTTCAATCTGAAAAGTGACTTTGGGGATGCCCATCTTGCGATAAGCCTCTTCCAGGGCCTCCAGCATCTTGCGGCCCAAGCCGCGGCCCTGGAGTTCCGGCTCCACGGCCAGGTGCCAAAGGTAGCCACGTCGGCCGTCCCAGGTGCCCATGGCCGTGGCCACCAGTTTCCCATCGATCTCGCCGACCAAACTTGTGCTGGGGTTTCGCTGGAAGCATCGCTCCAGGCTCGCGGGATCATCTCCAAAGGTCAGCGTGATGCCGGCCCTCTTCCACATGGCTAAGGCCTCGGAGATATCGGCCGCTAGCAGGTGACGAATGATCACTCGCCCTCCTTCCGGCGCTCGACCTTCTGCTCTTCCAGCCATTCCAAGAAGGCTCGAATCCGCGATTCGTATCCGCGATTGCTAGGGTGATAGTATCGCCGCGCGCCTATTTCATCGGGGAAATGCGATTGATCCACTACCGCGTCGGCCTGCCCGTGGGCGTATTCGTAGCCCTTGCCGTAACCCAGTTCCTTCATAAGACTCGTAGGCGCGTTGCGAAGGTGCAGGGGAACAGGCGCATCGGGCAACGCTTCCACATCACTCTCGGCCCACTTGATGGCCGCGTAGAACGAATTCCCCTTGGCTGCCGTGGGTAGGGAAAGGACACACCGCGCCGCCGCCGTCTGCGCCTCGCGCT
>JACNKJ010000058.1 GCA_014382085.1 bacterium | reverse complement strand
CTGGACCCTCCAGGACAGCATTCTTCACGTGGTTGCGGGAACCTGGCAAGAGGGCTTTATCTGGGCCCCGGATATTCAGGAGAGTCCCTTCGGAACCGGCTGGGACATGTTCTACACGGGAGCGAAATACAATTCGGAGGCGCGTCAACGCATGGGAGTGGCCTACAGCGAAGATCTTTATGATTGGACGCGCGAGCCGACGAATCCCGTGTACGAGCCCGACACCTGGACCGATTGGGCTGTCCCCGTTTACGAGTCCGCCAATTGCCGCGACCCCGAACTGTTCCAGATCCCCGGTTACCCGGGATGGCATCTGATCAACTCAGTGCGCACATCCGAAGGGAACGGCGCCTGGGCTCTGGCCTACAGCACGGATCTCATCAACTGGACCCAGCAGGATACGCTCTTCTACCACGGCAGTCCCAACATGCTGGAAAGCGCGAATCTCTACGTGGATTCCTCCGACCGAAAGCACATGTTCTACACGGAGTTCAATCACGGCGGAACCTCGCATTTATCCAGCGCCAATTACCTGGGCGGTTGGAACAAGGATAACGCTATGCCCTTCGACACCGGCGAAGGGCCGGAAGTGTCTCAGCTCAATGGGAAGATCATCTTCAGTCGTTACAGCGCCGACTATCCCATCGATCTGGAACGCTACTACATCGAGTTCGATTACATCGACGCGGCCATCATCGATCCGCCGGATGTGATCCACCTGGAAGGCCTCCAGGACCATTGGCACATTCGCTTCGGTGAGGCCTTCGACTATCAGCCTACCTTTGGGGATAATCCCATCGTGCGGGGACGGCCCAGCACGAACATGGAGGGCAACAGCTATCTTGCCACCTCTGAAAAATACATGTCGCCCCATGGTCCCGGTGCCATTGGTCAGCAGACCGGCCTCGCCCCCACGGGCTTGCTCGAGTCCGATCCCTTCACCGTGCAGCGCGATCGTTTCAGCATGCTCATCGGTGGCGGCAACATGCCGGAGCATTGCTTCATCGCCATGGTGAGGGTGAGTGACGGGCGCATCATGCTGCGCGAAATGGGTCCGGACGCCTGGGAAATGGAACGCCGAATCTGGGACACCAGCACACTTGTGGGCGAGGAGGTGTTCATCGCCATTGCCGATTTGGCCAGCTACTCCAGCGGCAGCATGTGGGGATGGATCGCCGTGGACAGCATTCGCGAGTATCCCTTCACCGGCAGCGATGAGGTAACGCCTTCAACTCCCCTGGTGGAAGACCTCTACTTGGCGCGAATTGTGGAGGATGCGGGCTTCGATTACCCCGCGACGCAGAAAAGCGACTTCTCGAGGCTGCGGAAACTCTTCCGCTGAGTTAATCCCGATAGAGCGATTTGACCATGGTCCAGCTCTCTTGGGCTGTGGCCACCGCGCAGTAAATGCTCGCAATCGAATCGGAGAGGTAGAGCAGGTCGCCGCCACCTTCGGCATACACTTCCAGCACGTAGGGATAATCCCCGGCCGTCATGGGTGTGCCGCCGCTGTCTGTTCCATCCCACACCACGAAGTGGGAGCCCGCACTCTCGAAACCACTGACGAGGGTGCGCATCAGATTCTCGCCGTCTTCCGACAAAACGAACAACTGTACCAAGCCATCGCTATCGAGTTCATAGTCGATGGTCGTGGGGCTGTAGTCGGGTTCACCAGGAATATTGCAGAAGGGATTGGGATTGTTGTCGCCCAGGTTCCAGTCGGCGCCGGCAGGTAGGGCAGAGAGGGCGGCGAAGGCAATGGCCAGAAGACTCAGTATGTGGGCGCGCTTCATGATGTCGTCCTTGGGTGCATGTGTAGGCCATAATTTTACCATGTTTGGGGCTTTTGGGGAAGGGGATGAGAGTTCCCAGCCGCCAGTTAGCTGCTGTAGTTCCCGGCCATAGTTTTCTGCTATGTTCCTTCCATGGAACTCTTTGAACGTCAAAGCGCTTCGCCCTTGGCCGACCGAATGCGCCCCGAAACCCTGGACGGCTTCGTGGGGCAGGAGCAGATCCTCGGTGCGGGCAAACCCCTGCGGCGATTCATCGAAAGCGGCAAGCTATCCAGTTCGCTCATCTTCTGGGGACCACCGGGCACGGGAAAGACCACCCTGGCCCGTATCCTGGCGGGTGTGGTGGATGCGGAATTCGTCAGCTTCAGTGCCGTCACCAGCGGTGTGAAGGAAGTACGAACCATCGTCGCCGCAGCCCGTGAGCGGCAGATTTTAAACAGCCGCCGCACCCTGCTCTTTGTGGATGAGATCCATCGCTTCAACAAGGCCCAGCAGGACGCCTTCCTTCCCCACGTGGAAGACGGCACCGTCATTCTCGTGGGAGCCACCACCGAGAATCCAAGTTTCGAGGTGAATAGTGCGCTGCTCAGTCGGAGCCGTGTTTTCACACTTCGATCCCTCGATGAATTTGACATCCTCACCCTTCTGAAGCGCGCGGTGCTCGACATGGACAGGGGCCTCGGCGAGCTAGCGCTGGACTTCGAAGAAGGCGCGCTCGAGGCCATTGCTGGATCATCCAGCGGCGATGCGCGCACGGCGCTGAACTCATTGGAAATGCTTGCCGAAAGCCTGGACGGCGAAAAGCATGTGAGCCTGAGTCAGGTGGCCGACTTCGCCGAGCGTCGAAGTCACATTTACGACAAGGCGGGCGAGGAGCATTACAATCTCATCAGCGCCTTGCACAAATGCCTTCGAGACAGCGATCCCGACGCCAGCCTCTACTGGGCCACACGCATGCTGGAATCGGGTGAGGATCCGCTCTATGTCATGAGGCGCCTGGTCAG
>JACNKJ010000024.1 GCA_014382085.1 bacterium | reverse complement strand
TTTCCATGCTCAGGGGAATGCTGGTCTTGGGATTGAAGGGGTTGGGGAAATTGCGACCCAAATTGAAGCTGGCCGGAATCTCAACAACGTCGGTGGGATCGCCCAGTTCGTCGATCCAGGCCCACTCGGCGTTATAGACTTCCTTGGAGATGGCCTCCTGCAGGAAGCCGACCACGCGGCAATTGTCAGGCGCGTACACGGGATCGATGGTGAACTCGAAATCCACTTCGGCACTCTGGGGAAAGGCGCCCGTGAAGGTCACCACGTTGCCGTTACCGGTGGGATACATATCACGCAGGGTGTAATCATGAATGTTTACGCCATTTGAACCTGCGTAGAAGATGTCGGTCTCAGTGAGAGCCACATAAAGGCGATACTGAACGGTTCCGCCGGGCAGGGCCGCGGTGGTTGTCGCACGAACGGTACCACTCACTGTGCCGGTACCCACATCGTAATCACCTTCGAGTTCGATGGTGACGTCGGTGGGGGTTGCGATCCGACTATTGTAGTTGCTGGTCATGCCACCGGAACCCACATCGCCGGTGCCGCCCACAACAACCCAAGGAACGTAGTTCACACCATAAGCGGCGCGACGCATTCCGTTGTCGGTGGTATTGTGATACCAGAATGGGTCGTATCCAGGCCAGTCAACATGGTAGGTGATGGCCACGACGTCATCGGTATGAGATTCCACGAAACTGTTGAACGCCGACTCCGTCGGCGGGCAACTGGGTCAGCCACAGTTCGTGAAGAGTTCGAAGAGCACGTTCCGTTCGGCGGCCATTCCTGTGGTGGCCATGCCAAGCAGAAGGATGATGCCCGAGAAGAGACGCAATCCCTTGTTCATTAAGGGCTCCTTTCAGCAGGGACGAGGGAACTCTAACAGATTTGAAAGGCCAACGGAAGTCGTTTAAAATCAAGACTATATGATCTGGTTTGTGGGGATTAAAAGCAGCATCTAGCGCGGGACGCGTCGGTCATGTAAGTTCACCCCAATCCCACATCGACAGGAATCACGATGCCCAGTATTCCCTCATATGGAAGCCTCTCGGCCGCGGACTACGCGGAGTTGGGGCTCAAATCAGGACTTGAGGTGCACCAGCAACTGCTCACCGAGCGGAAGCTTTTCTGCCGTTGTCCGGCTCATCGTTATTCCAATGATTACGACGCCGAGATCCTTCGCCATATGCGTCCTACGCTATCCGAACTTGGGGAGTACGACGGCACGGCGCTCATGGAATTCAAGACGCGCAAGCACATCCTGTATCGCTTGAACATGGAGAGCGTCTGCACCTACGAGATCGACGACACTCCACCTTTCGAACCGGATCCTGTGGCTCTGGAAATCGCCATGGAGATTTCTCTTCTGCTGAATCTACAGCCTGTCGGCGAGTTTCATGTGATTCGCAAGCAGTACCTCGACGGTTCAATCCCAGCGGGATTTCAACGCACGGCCATACTGGGCGTCGGCGGAGAGATTCAGGTGCAAGGTCGGTCCGTATCCATTTTGCAATTGAGCATCGAGGAAGATTCCTGCCGAGAGCTTTTAGACGAGGGACACTGGCGCACCTTCCGTACCGATCGCCTGGGCATGCCGCTCATTGAAACGGTAACCGGACCTGAGTTGCGAACTCCTGAAGAGGTGGCGGCCTGCTGCGAGGTAATTCGGCGCCTAGCGCGGGCGACCGGCAAGGTGCGTACTTCCTCGGGGGCAGGACGCCAGGACGTGAACGTATCCATCGAAGGTGGTACACGCGTAGAAATTAAGGGCGTCAGTCGAATTCCCGAGATTCCTCGCCTGGTGCATTACGAGGCTTTCCGGCAGAAAGGGCTTCTTGAAATTCGCGATGAGCTTCGTAGCCGCGGCCTTCGGCCCGATCGCTGGGAATCGAAGAGGCACGAAGTGAGCGAGTTACTGGCCACCACCGAGTATCGCCCCGCCGCGCGCGCCTTGGAGCGTGGCGAGGAACTGGGCGCTATTCTATTACCGGGATTCGACGACATCCTCACTCGTGAACTTCAACCGGGGATCCACTTCCTGGGTGAGGTTCGGGATCGTGTTCGAGTGATCGCCTGCCTGGATCGTAAACCCAATCTGGTTTGCAGCGAACAGAGAGACGATGGCCCCAGCCCCACAGAGTGGAAACGGATTCGCCAACTACTCGGGGGCGGGGAAGGCGACCCCATCATTCTGGTCTGGGGTTCGCGCCAGGATCTGGAAACCGCATTCGGCGAAGTGGAGATTCGTTGTCGGGAGGCCATGGAGGGTGTGCCGGGCGAAACCAGGCAGTCCCATCTCGACGGCACCACCGGATTCGAGCGTATTCTTCCGGGGCCCGATCGCATGTACCCCGACACCGATCTTCCACCTCTGGCCCTACCCCAATCCAAGTGGGACTCCCTGGCCGAGAATCTGCCCGAGCGTCCATGGGAAACCGAGTCCAGGCTGGAAGAGGCAGGGCTTGGTCGGGAGCTGGCCTGCCAGCTGGTGCGCATGCGCCGCGCCGATCTATTTCTGGAATTTGCGGAAAAAGTGGAGGACCGAAAGCGCCTGGCGATCTTGCTGAGTTCTCACTGGCGTCGAATCGAGAGGGACGGCGAGGAGATTCAAAAGGACATCGATTTGTCCTGGTATCCCGAGTTCCAGAGACAGATGCCGTCGGAGGCCGATGAGATGGCCCTGCAAATATTGGCTCATCACGGCGAGAAGCCCAAGATCATGCCGCCGCCCAGCGGCGAGCTGCTGCATCGAAAAATCAAGAAACTGATTCCGGATATCGGGGAGCCTCGCACGCGCGA
>JACNKJ010000418.1 GCA_014382085.1 bacterium | reverse complement strand
CCGGCAGCATGTCGCCTTCGGCAAAGTGCTCGACAGGCTTCTTGATGCTGCGGTCGCCCAGATGGCTGACCGGAATGAAACCTTCAACGCCTTCTTCCATTTCAACCACGACGCCGCGCTCGAGAGGACGGGAGACCTTGGCCTCCACAAAGGTGCCCTCCGTGTACTTGGCGGTGAGGTCAAACCAGGGATCCGGCGTAAGCTGCTTGAGGCCCAGGCTGATCCGGCGAATGGACTTGTTGATGTCCAGGATCACGACTTCGGTCTCGTCGCCCTTGTTCAACACTTCCTTGGGATGGCGGATGCGCTTGGTCCAGCTCATGTCGCTGATGTGCACCAGTCCGTCGATACCCTCTTCCAGCTCGACGAAGGCGCCGAAGTTGGTGAGGTTGCGAACCTTTCCATGCACGATCGAGCCGATGGGATACTTCTCATCGAGGCTGTCCCAGGGATCCGCTTCGGTCTGCTTGAGGCCCAGGCTGATCTTCTCATTGTCCTTGTCGACACTGAGAACCACGGCTTGCACTTCCTGGCCGATGGTGACGATCTTACTTGGGTGCTTCACGTGGCGGGTCCAGCTCATCTCGCTGATGTGGATGAGTCCCTCCACACCCTTCTCCAGCTCCACGAAGGCGCCGTAATCGGTGATGGAGACGACCTTGCCGTCGACCTTGGTCTCGGGCTTGTACTTCTCTTCCACGTTCTCCCAGGGATAGGGAGTCAGCTGCTTGAGACCCAGGCTAATGCGCTCACGGTCCAGATCGATATCCAGAACCTTCACGTCGATGTCCTCGCCGATGTTCACCAATTCGCTGGGATGGCTTACGCGGCCCCAGCTCATGTCAGTGAGATGCAGCAGTCCATCGATACCGCCAAGATCCACAAAGGCGCCGAAGTCGGTGATGTTCTTCACCGTACCCGTGCGCACCTGACCCTTTTCGAGTTCCTCGATAAGAGCGGCCTTGAGCTTGTTGCGCTCCTCTTCAAGCACGACACGGCGGCTGATCACAATGTTGCGACGCCGCTTGTTGAGCTTGATGATCTTGAATTCGAAGTTCTGTCCGATAAGGGCTTCCAGATCGGGAACCTGACGGAGGGCCACCTGGCTGCCGGGCAGGAAGGCGTCGACGCCAACCAGCTTGACGACCAAACCGCCCTTGATCCGGCGATCGATGGTACCTTCGATGACGCCGCCGGCGTCGTAGGTTTCCTTGATCTCATCCCAGACCTTGAGGAAGTCTGCTTTTTCCTTGGACAGGACCACGAGGCCGTTTTCATCCTCGAGACTCTCGAGGAAAACATCCACTTCGTCGCCTTCTTTCACGTTTTCGGCACCGCCGAATTGTGAAAGAGACAAGAAGCCTTCACTCTTGAAGCCAACGTTTACCTGAACGTCGCTATCGCGAACTTGAATGATGGTTCCTTTAACAATTTCGCCCTCTTTGATAATCTTGAGGGTGGCTTCGTACTGGAGCATCATCGCCTCGAAGTTCTCGTCGTTGGCTCCCTGGTCTTCACCAGTTTCCATCGTCTCGACTTCAAGACCAAGTCGCTCGTTGAGCTTCATCGCCTTACTCGAACTAATATCGCCTGCCGTGGCGGTCTGAGTAGGCGTGGCTTCGGGTTCACCCCCTTCCCGGCGGGAATCTTCGGAGACCTGGTTTTCCCCGGTCTCCGTGGGGGGTGTTGTTTCGAAATCCATGAGTGGATTGTCCTCCTGATTAGACACAGTTATCCATACCGGCGAGTGGCCGGAAAACTGGATGACATTACTTCAAAATGTTTGAAATCGCAAGGGGTTACGTGGGATTTGACCTTAAAAAGGCCCGCCGGCTTCTTCCTGAAGTCGGGCGATTTCGGCCATGACTCCTTCACCGAAAACTTCGTAGAACTCACGGCCTTCCAAACCCCTATCGATAAGGGGCTGAACGTGAAGGGGACGCCCGAGATACAGCTCTACCCGCTTACGCCGGATCAGAGCCTGCATCCAGTGCTTGGTGCCCTTGACGAAGACAGGTTGCACCGGACAGCGAGATTCAGCAGCCATGAGCCCCAGACCCCATTTGGCCTTTCCCAATCGCCCCAGGGGCTTGCGGGTGCCTTCGGGGAAGAAAAAAACCGTGCCCCCACTGCGCAGTCTTTCGCCAAGGGTGTCGAAACAGCTTCGATCGAAGCTGCCACGATTAATGGGTACGGCATTGAAATAGGTGATAAATCCGCCGAATAGGCGGTTACGGAAGAGCTCTTTTTTGGCGACGAAGGTAAGCTCCCGCTTCACGGCGAGGCCGGCCATAGGCGGATCCAACCAAGCCACATGATTGCTGGCAACGAGCAGGCCTCCCTCTTTGGGGCTTCGGTCCCAATGGTTCATACGAATGCCGAATAGCAGCTTACCCAGGAGCCAAACAAGGCGCCAGGCGATTCGGTATATAGGTCGTATTCTTAAGGTTAGGCGATATTCCTCAGGCAGCATATCAGGCTTGTAGAGGATTTCGTCGGGACTTACCACCGGACGTGGTATGCGTTTGGCAGCCAGATTTACGACGGCGTCGATCTGCTCTGGGATGCTCATATGTGTGTTGTCCAAAACCTGGGCGTCTTCGGTCTGAACAAGGGGCGAGATTTCACGGCGGGAATCCAAACTATCCCCCCGGTTTATCTCGCTAAGTTTTTCCACTGCCTTCCCGTTCTTGCTCCTTTGTCGGTGTTCTCGCGCTCGTCCTCCTATTCTTATACTTTTTTCGGCTTGTAATGGTACTTTAAATTCCGCTTCGCGGCAGACGAGCTGCCCACGTTCACCGCC
>JACNKJ010000148.1 GCA_014382085.1 bacterium | reverse complement strand
GACAGGGGAAAACTGCTCTGCACGCTGCTCTTGCCGAAGGACTTTCGCCCGCCAAGGAGACCGTGGCCCAGGTCCTATACGCCGTCCGCCACGATTTCGCTGGCGCTGGCTGACCCTTCATTGATGAGAACCACAACCGGATAATCCCCCACCACGTGCTTGCCGCCACGCGCGTAGAGTTCCTGGCCCAGCACGCCGTCGCGATGGCGGGTGCTCACGATTAGCTGGCCGGATTCCAGGAAGAATTCGCTGACCTCGCGGGCCGCATCGAGCAATCCGCCGGGGTTGTTTCGCAGGTCGACGATCAAACCTTCGATGCCGCCCTCTTCCAGCTGATTCACGGCGTCGTTCAATTCGTCGGCGGTTTTCTCACCAAAACTACTGATGCGCACATATCCCACCGACTCGTCGAGCTTGAAGGAATAGGGCACGCTGGTGACGGTGATGATGTCGCGGGTAATGGTGTAGGGCACCAATTTGTCTTCACCGAAGCGGCGAATGCCGATGGTGACGTCGCTGCCCTTTTTACCGCGCAGCTTGTCCACCGCGTCTTGAATCTTCCAACCCTTGGTGTTCTCGCCTTCGATTTCTTCGATGCGATCTCCGCCGCGAATGCCCAGCCTCGCCGCAGGTGTGTCCTCAATGGGACTGATCACCGTGGGGAAATCGTCGCGCAATCCGATGACGATTCCCAATCCGCCGAACTCCTGCTTGGAGCGCGTCATGAGATCGTCGTAGCGATCTTCCTCAAGCACCGCACTGAAGGCGTCGAGTTCCTCGACCATGGCTTCGATAGCCTTGTCGATGAGCAGGTCGCTATCCACATCTTCCACGTAGGCGGTGAGGATGCGCTGATAGGCCAGGGTGAAGCGTTCCAGGTCCTGATAAGCTTCGTTGTTTCCGCGTCCACGTGGGTAGCCGAAGGCCATTCCCGCGGCAAGAAGTGCGGCAACAAAGAGGGCGCCTGTGATCAATCGCTTTTTCATGGGAATCTCCGGTCGATTTTGCTGAAAGCTGGCTGGAATGATAGACAAGCGCAGCGGTCCCGGCAAGGATATGGCGGATTACGGTTTTCGCGCCAGAAGGTTCCGCAGGGCGGCGAGTGCGGCCTCGGCGACCTTCTCTTCCGGTTCTGTTGCATCAAGAAGCACGAAGCGTTCCGGCGACCTTTGTGCGGCATCCAGATAAGCTTGGCGCACGCGCCGATGGAAACCGGACCCTTCCCTCTCGATTCGATCGCCCTTCTCTCGATTCTCATCCGAAACTCCGGGGCCTCGGGCGAGGCCCAGGCCGGGGTCAAGATCCAGAAGCAGGGTCAGGTCGGGGAAGGTGTCTTCCACGGCCACGCCATTGAGGCGATCCACCAGTTCGAAGCCCAGCTGGCGACCGCCGCCCTGATAGGCCACACTGGCGTCCAAAAAGCGATCGCAGAGCACGGCCCCACCCTGCTTAAGCGTGGGACGAATTTCCTCCACGACGTTCTGGCGCCTGGAGGCAAGATACAGGAAGAGCTCCGTGCGAGCGTCCATGGCCCGGCATTCCGGATCCAGCAGGATTTCACGAATGCGCTCGGCGATGGGCGGCCCCCCCGGCTCGCGGGTTTCGCAGACTTCATAGCCTTCGCTCTCCAGAAATTTCCGGAGATGCCCCATGAGGGTGCTCTTGCCGCTGCCTTCGCCACCTTCGAGGCTGATGAATACTCCGCTCCCCGCGTGGCGCGAATCAGGATTCATGATTGCGAATGAGCACGTGAACCAAGCGCTGCATGGTAGTGAACCAAGTGAAGATGGCCAGGAGCACGAGCACCCAATCCAGAGTGCCGCGACCCAAGGGCGTCCAGGAATTCAGCAGCAGAGCCAGAATGAGTAGGATCACGCGTTCGGGTCGCTCAAGCAAGCCCACCTTGGCACTGAGACCCAAGCCCTCGGCGCGGGCACGGGCATAGCTGGTCATGAGCGAACCGGTGAGGGCCAGGAAGGTCCAGGCTTGAAAGGCCACATTGCCCTGATAGAAAATAATCAGACCGAAGAAGACAGCGATCTCGCTGATTCGATCGAGAGTGGAATCCAGAAATGCGCCACGCACGGTAGACCTGCCACCGCGCCGCGCCATACTGCCGTCGAGAATGTCACAAAGGCCGCCGGCCAACAGCAGGAAGCCTGCGCTGATCAAACGTCCTCTTATGATTGCCAAACCCGCGCCGATTGAAAGCACCATACCCGTCATGGTCAAGGCATTGGGAGTGAGGCCCATGCGCAGAAGCAAAGCAGCCAGGGGCTCCAAGGGGCGACGTCCTAATTTTTGGACGCGATCTTTGAACATTCGTCCTCCTCGTAAGCCGCGAGGCTAATCGCCCCCGAACCGGAAGTCAAGATTCAGGACCCACCAGCAGCACGATCTCGCCCTTCACCGGTTTCAGGGCCAGACGCGCCGCGACTTCCTCGGCACTGCCGCGAATGACCTCTTCGTGGCGTTTGCTGATTTCGCGAACCAGAGCCACGGGACGCTGGGGATAGAGCTCAGCAAGCAATGCAGTGCTCTTTCCAATGCGATGGGGCGACTCATAGTATATGACCGTACGGCGCTCTTCGGCCAAAGCCTCGAAGCCTCGACGGAGCGCTCCCTGTTTGCGTGGAAGAAATCCCTCAAAAATAAAACGATCCGAGGGCAGTCCGCTGATCACCAGGGCGGGAATTAGGGCCGTGGGACCCGGCAGGGCCTCCACCTGATGCCCTCCGGCCAGCGCCGCGCGCACAGCTCGAAAACCGGGGTCACTGATGCCCGGCGTACCGGCATCGCTCACCAAGGCTACGGTTTTTCCTTCATCCAGTAGACCCGCGATGCGCTCGCTCTGCCGCGCCTCATTGTGTTCGTGGAAACTCATAAAAGGCGCTTTGATCTCGAAATGCGCCAGCAAGCGGCCGGAATGCCGGGTATCCTCGGCGGCGACGATATCGGCCTCTTTGAGTTCTCGCAGAGCCCGCAGGGTGATGTCTTCGAGATTGCCCAAGGGTGTGGGAACGAGAACCAGTCGCCCGGCCATTAATCGCTCCCGCCGCTTGAAGCTTCTCGGCCCGGAAGCTTGGCGATCACCGGCAGGCGGCGCTTGAACTCAGATTTTTCGTTCAGCTGCCTTACTCGGTGCACAAACGACTTATTATAGCCGGCCTCCACGCATTGAGAATCGGTGAGTCCCTGATCGAACATCAGGCCTAGCAGAGGATCCACCGCCTCATAGCTGAAACCCAGTTCGTCCTCATCGCTCTGACCCGCCCAGAGATCTGCGCTGGGTGCCTTGTCGATGACTTCATCAGGCACTCCCATCAGACGCGAGAGATGCCGGACTTCCGACTTGAAGAGATCGCCAATTGGATTGATCGCGCAGGCCAGATCGCCAAATGCAGTTCCATAGCCCAGGCAGATCTCGCTTTTGTTGCTGGTACCAAGCACCAAGGCCTTTCTTTCCGCGGACAGGTCGTAGAGTACGCTCATGCGCTCTCTGGCCATTTTGTTGCCGCGTCTTAGGCTGCTTGCATTTACCTGTTTCGCGAAATAGGCGTCCACCATGGGGGTGATTTCCCGCACGAGAAATTCCACGCCCGTTTCCCGGGCTACTAGTTTGGCGTGTTCGAGGCTTTCGGGTGAACTGCTGCTGTAGGGCATGGCCACGCCGATCACGCGATCGGGTCCAAGGGCCTCCGCCGCGAGGAAACAGACCAGAGCCGAATCCAACCCGCCCGACAGGCCGAGGATCCCGCGGTCCAGGCCGATTCGCTCCATCTCATCTTGGAGGAATTGAACCAGGGTTTGGCGTATCTTGGAGTAGTCGTGGTTTTGGAAGGGATCTGTCGGCATGTGTCATCCACCCTCAATGCTCAACAAAGTGTGAGACTTGCTCGTGCCCGCTGGCAGTCTAGTGAAGCGGATGCGGACTGACAAGTGTTGCTGCTCAGCCATCTGCGGATGGCGGACAGGCGATCCCAGGACTTGATTTCCCGACCAAGCTGCCCTAATCTAAGCCTGCCCGGCCCCTGGACTCGAATCCCGAAGGACGATCCATGAAGATGAATGTCGCGGTCTTGGCCGCTCTGTTGACCCTCGCCTCCGCAGGCGGGGCGTTCGCCTTCCAGGAAATGCCCAGCCTTGAGATAGCTCCCTATGTGGGCTTCCTCAAATACGACAGCGCCTTTGAGTACGACAACTCCCTGGCCTACGGCATCCGTGCGGATATGCGATTCATCCCCTACCTGGGACTTCAATTTCACTATACGCGTTCGGCCAACAAAGACGGCATGGGAGGATTTCCCTTCGGCGCGGATGAATACGTGTCTCGCACACAGCTGAATCTGACCTACGACCTCTTGCCCATGCGCGGCTTTTTCGTGCACCTCTATACGGGCGTGGGAAGCTTTAATCGCTATACCGCCGAGGACTATCGCACGAGCAATAGCGTCCAGCTGGGATTTGGCGCACGCCGCAACCTCAAAGGCGACTTCTATCTTCGCGGAGATATGGGCTGGACCGGCGCCTGGATTCAAGATCCGGAGCCCGAAAGCGTTTTCAACGAGAGTACGCTGACCCACAACTTGGACATCAGCGTCTCGCTTTCCTATCTGCTGGATAACTAACACTCGGCAGGGTCCCATATAAATAGAGCCTCCCCCTCCGGGGAGGCTCTTCTTCTTTACTAAAGGAAAGGTCGTAGGGTCCTACAGGGACTATTCGCCCTCTTCCGCGACAGGATTCGCGGTGGCGACCATGTCCTTCAGTTCCTTACTGACCTTGAACACCGGAACAAAACGCTCGGGTACGGGAACGGGATCACCCGTCCGAGGATTTCGAGCCATGCGCGCCTTGCGGCGCTTCACCTTAAAGGTGCCGAACCCCCTGATTTCCAAGTGCTTTCCCTCGGCCAGCGCATCGGAGATGGATTTCAGAAACTGATCCACCGCTTCCGCAACATCCTTTTTCGTAAGGCCGGTCTTTTGGACGATTTCCTCAACGATTTGAGCCTTCGTCATGGACCTACTCCTTCCCAATGAATAGGAACTGCTCACAAGTCCTTCTCGGAGACCAGATTAGTCAAGGTGAGCTAAAATTGTCAAGTGGAAGGGGCAAGAGGAATATTCTTCCCCTTCTTTCCGACCCTCTTGGGGCCCCCAAAAACCGTTTCCACCGGATTCTCAAGCTTCCCAAGAAGGGTTCTTGAGTTCTGACCATCTCCCCTTCTTGCTTGTTTTCCAAGGACTTATGAGGCTCGATGAGGCCATTTACCCTCTGGCACCAGCCTTGCTGATTCGGGCTCGGCTGCGGGGGGACGACCTGACCTGCTGACTTAGCTTCGACCTCCCGTTTCCTCGCAGCCATTTCTCTGTCAAACGCAAGACGCGCGTTCAAAGCATTTGAAAGGAGTACGGACAATGCGTAAGACTCTGATGCTAATTGCCTTGGCAACGGTGTCCGCCCTTTTTGTGGCTGGCTGTTCAGGTAATAGCTCCACTCCGATTGAACCCGACCCCGGGGGAGATCTGATCGCCCCAACTACACCTGGTAAGGTTATGGTGCGGGTACAGGGCAACACGGTTCACCTGACTTGGCGTGAAAACCACGAGTCGGACCTGGCCGGTTACAAGATTTATCGTGCTGCTGGTCAGCCCTCGTTCCAGTCCCTCGTTGAAGTTCCCAGCGCCGGTTACTACGATCGTATCGAGGCTAGCAGCCCGATGATCGTTGAGTATAAGGTGACCGCGTTGGACCAGAGCGGCAACGAGAGCGGTTACTCCAGTTCTGTGGAAGTTCTTCTCGATACCTTTGATTCCGATACGACGGATCCCAAGGATGAAATGGGCAACGACTACTAATCTAGTCGGTTCGAGAATTAACCGTGCGGCCGCTTCGGAAAGAAAAAAAGTGCCCTGTCCTTCGGGACGGGGCATTTTTTTAGGCATGAGTTTCGGGCCAATCGAAGCTTTCAATGTAGTCGCGCACACCTTGGCGATATGTTTCAAGTAGAGCCAAGGTCACCGAGCCCGCGACCCCATTACCGATGGGCTTATCCTCTACTCGGGTCACTGGCAGAATTTCCAAAGTGCTAGCTGTAATGAATGCCTCCTGCGCCTCGTAGAGTTCCTCGGCAAGCACCGCTTTTTCCAGCACTTCCAAACCGCTGGTCCGAGCCAAATCTATGACCCACTTGCGAGTAATGCCCAGCAAAATGCCGCTATCGGCCGAGGGAGTGACTAGGCGACCCTTGCCATCCACCAGGAAAAGATTGGACAGGGACCCTTCGGTGAGCTCACCGCGGGCATTGGGCAGCAGGGTTTCGAAAGTGCCTTCGTTTCTCATTTCGAATCGGGCCAGCAGATTATTCAAAAGGTTGCCGCTCTTGATGGCCGGGTCCAGGGCATCGGGCAGATTCCGAATGCGTTCGCTGATCTCCACACTCACGCCGCGAAGGTAAAAATCTTCCGCCGGTGGTTCATAGGGTTGAGCACGTATCACGATTACTGGATTGCGCAGGTCCTCGGGCCGGGCGCGCACATCGCCTTCACCGCGAGTAACGGTAATGCGAAGGCGTCCCTCTTGTGTCTCGTTGGCTTCCAAGGTGCGCTGAATTTTCCGCGCCAATTCCTCATCGCTCCAGGGAAGAACCATGTAAAGCGCTTCGGCAGATTCTCGTAGACGCCCGAGGTGCTCTTCCATTTCGAAGGGAATGCCTTGGTAGATGCGCAGGGTTTCGTAAATGCCGTCGCCGTAGAGGAAACCGCGATCGCTGGCGGAAACCTTCGCCTCATGATGAGGGAAGATTTCATCGCCGACGAGAATGTAGGGGGATGGTAGAGATTTCATGCATAAAAAGAACCCCCGCAGGGCGCGGGGGTCAAGGACTTGATTCGGCCGAGCTTAAATCTTGGTCACATTAGTGGCCAGTGGGCCCTTGGGTCCCTGGCTGACTTCGAATTCGACCTCCTGGCCCTCACCGAGAGTCCGGAAGCCCTCTCCCTGGATCTGGGAAAAGTGGACGAAAATGTCCTCACCGGACTCCTGCTCGATGAAACCATATCCCTTGGCTTCGTCGAACCACTTTACTTTGCCTCGCAAAACAGGCCCCCTTGAAAAAAGTACACAACTGCACGGAAGACATGGTCCTCCGGTTAACAACCTTATCAGACAGTCAATTGCGGGTCAAGATAGCCACCTCAGAAAGTTAAGTCTCCCGCCCGAATCTCAGCGAGGATTCTGAGGTAACTCTCGTGTCTGCCAGCGTCTATATACCCATCCCTCAGGGCCTCAATGACGGCACAATTGGGCTCGTGGGAGTGGCTGCAGTTGGGAAATCTACAGGCCCCTAGAAATCCCCTAAATTCGGGGAAACAGCCTGCCAACTGCATATCTGCCACTCCCCAGAGGCCGAATTCGCGAACCCCAGGGGAATCAGCCACATGTCCTCCGAAATCCAGAGGATGAAGCTCGGTACGCGTGGTGGTATGGCGCCCCATTCCCGAGCCGCGACTCACGGTCTGGGTGGCCAGTTCGAGCCCAGGCTGAATGGCCGCCAAAATGGTGCTTTTTCCCGCACCGGAGGGTCCCAGGAAGAAACTGACCTGATCGGTCATGGATGATTTGAGCTCGTCCAGGCCCCTGCGCTCAAGAGCGCTCAAGCAGTAGGTCTTGTAACCCGCCTTGCAATAGGGAGCCATAAGCTGGTCGGCCTCATGACCGTCGTCCAAGTCGCACTTGTTCAGGCAGATATGCGCCTCAAGCCGGCGATGCTCACAGGCGACCAGGAATCGATCCAGCAGAATGCCCGCGAAGCCGGGTTCGCGAATGGCCATGACCAGGAAGATCAGGTCCAAATTGGCCATAAGGATCTGCTCTTTTCGGCTTTTTCCCGAGGCGAGGCGCGAAATCATGTTGCGACGGGGAAGAATCTCTTCGATCACGCCCTCGCTGTCCTGAGCCCCCCCGGACCCCGTCAGGATGAAGCGCACCTCATCGCCCACCACGAGATTTCGCGTGCGGCCCAGCTTCTCCTTTTTGAGGCGACCGCGCAGCTGGCAAGGTACCGACAAGGTACCTGATTGAACCGTGTAGCGTCCGCTTTCGGCCCTGAGTACGCGGCCGATCCTATCTTTTGGAGCTTCTTTCATTCCCCTATCCTAGCAGAGCTGCAGCCAAGAAGGAAAAGTCTTGTGGAGAGGCTTGTCCGATTGGGATCCGTTTGTTAGCCTGTATACACTTGCCATTCCCAGCCTGGGAAGGGAGCCCGGTGCCCCATACCGATATCGATACCCAAGGGAGTTCCCCCTCCATGACTCGCGAAGAACTCATTTCGCTGTTCAGTCCCGATCTGTTCATTCCCAAGCTCAAATCGACCAACCGCGATGACGCCCTGCAGGAAATGGTCGATCACGCGGTGGAAGCCGGTGTGATTCGCGATCGCGAAGTCATCCTCGGAATGCTCAAAAATCGTGAGAGCCTGGGCAGCACTGGTCTCGGCAGCGGCGTGGCTTTCCCACACGGCCGTTCCTTGGCCATTCCCAAACTCATGGCTCTGCTGGCCGTATCGAAAAAAGGCGTGGATTATGGCGCCATCGACGGCAAGCCCGTGAACCTCTTCTTCATGTTCATCGCTCCCCCCGTGGAAAAAGATAACCGCTACCTGCCCGCCTTGGGCCAAGTGGTCGAGTTGATCCGCGATGACGCCACGCGCGAAAAGCTGATGGCTCTGAAGAAATTCGATGAATTTAAAGCAATCTTGGAGGAGGACTAGATGACGGCCATGAGCGAACATCTTCTGCGTCTGGTCGCCCTTCAGGATCTCGACGACATGATCCGAGAATCCAAGGACAAGGCTCTTGCTAAGAAGCTCGAAAATATGGGCTTCGCCATGGGAGGCCAGGAAGATCTGCAGGCCGCCCGCGATGAGCTGGCTACGGGCATCGACAAGGTGCTGCTGAGCCGCTATGAGCGCGCGGTCAAGCGCCTGGGGCGGGCCGTGGTGCCTGTAACCGGGAATATCTGCCTAGGCTGCTTTGCCGTTATCCCCGCGGCCTTTGTGTCCGCCGAGAACCAGGAAAAAATCCAGCATTGCGAGAATTGTGGACGGATCCTCTACTGGCCCCGAGGTTCCTGAGCCGAGGGTCTTGACAGGCCTTTCTGGCATCCCGTAGACTAGGACTTTCTCTCACCCTCCTGCGGGGGTCTTCGTCTCGGCGAAGCTCCTGCAGGTTTTTTTGTGGGCCTACGTCCCACAAAAAACCTGAACTTGAACATGCACTTGAACCATGAAATCCTTCTTGTTCAAGTTCAATATGCTTCGGCCCTGAGAAAAACATCGCCGAGGGAAGCGAAACTCCCGAACCGGCCTAGGAGAACTCATGAGCGGATTCGGATTCGGCCTAGCTTTTGGACTCGTCATCGCCGTGGCCTTCGCCATTTTGTGGCGTCGGGGACGCAGTGGGAAGCCGTCGCGGGAAGCGCGCGTAACCTTGGGGCGGCAGATCAAACAGATGCAGTCCATCGGGGAGCTGTCGGTCTTTCGCATTTTGGCCAAGGAAATCGTGAGCGCGGAGGATCATCGCTTCGGCGAATCCGGTGAGAAATATTGGAGCTGGCTGCTCGCGTCCAAAAAAATGGTCATGATCTTCGAGTTCGAAGTGGATTTTCGCTACGACCTGCGCGACCAGGCCTTCGGCATTCGGGAAGTCAACGGCGTGCATCGCATCAGCATGCCTCCAGTGAAACCGGAAATCCGCCTGCGCGACCTGTCCTTTTACGATGAACAGCAGGGCGAGCTGCTTTCCTGGGCCCTACCAGGTATACTCAGCAAGGTGCTCGGCGACCGTTTCGACGTGAAAGTGAAGAATCAACTCAAAGAGCGCGCCAAGGAAGACGTTCAGCTCTTGGCGATAGATCAGGCCAAGGCCCTGCGTTCGAAAGTTGAAGACTCCGCCCGGCAGACCCTGGAACTGATCGCACGCGGCTACGGCGTGGAGCGCGTGGCCGTGGATTTCGATGCCGAAGAGCCCGTGCCCGTGCTCACCGAAGTGCCCATGGGCGAATTGGATTCCTAGAAAAAGGCCACCCTTACTTCCGCGCCTTCTTCCAGTTTGCCTGTTCCCGTAGGCAGGATGATGAAGCTATTGGCATCCGTCAGGGTGCTCAGCACGTGGCTGCCATGGGGCGGCCGCGGCTCAGCCTCATAAGCGTCCCCCACCCAACGTGTGTATGCCCGCCCAAAAAACGATTTCTCGGGCTTGCCGGCGATCTCGCCCCTGAGCTTGGCCATGACATGGCGGGGATGGGCGTCGGTCTGGCCCATCATCTTTCGCAGAGCGGGCGCCACGTAATACCAGAAGGTGAAAAACCCCGAAACAGGGTTTCCCGGCAGGCCAAAGACCGGCTTGTCCATCCAGGTAAGAAAGGCCAGGGGCTTGCCCGGCTGTTGGGCGATCTTGTGGAAGACCCATTTCGCGCCGAGATCCTCGAGCACCTTGCCCACCAAATCGTAGCGGCCCGCGGACACACCACCCGATGTGAGCAGCAAGTCCACATCGGCCAAAGCCGAGGCCAGCAAGGTGGCCAGAGATTCCTCATTGTCGGGAGCCACGCCCAGATCCACGCCTTCGATTCCGAGATCCGCGAGCATGGCAAGAATCATGGGCGTGTTGCTGTTGCGAATAGCGCCCGGGCGCGGCGCCTCGTGGGCTGCCAGCAGTTCATCGCCCGTGGCCAAGAAGCCAACTCGTGGTCGCCGGGTGACTTCCAATTCGGTGATGCCCTGGGCCGCAAGCAGCGCGATTTCGGCCGGTCCAACAAGATGTCCCGGCGCGAGCAGACGAGCTCCGGCCTTCACATCCTCCCCCGACGGGCGAATGTTCGAGCCCGTGGCGATCAAGTCGGCATAGAATCGCACGCCACCCTCGACCTCTTGGGTTTCCTCCACCGGCACCACACCCTCGCAGTCCGCGGGTATGGGCGCGCCCGTGAGAATGCGCAGGCAGGTGCCCGTAGGCCAAGTCGCCGGCGGCATTTCACCTGCGGCGATCTCGCCGGCCAAAGGAAGCTCTACCGGATTTTCGGCGCATGCGCCGGCAACTTCCGCAGCTCGAAGGGCATAGCCGTCCATGGCGCTGTTGGAAAAGGCCGGCAGCGATTCCTTGGCCACAATTTCCTCGGCCAGCACGCGACCCGCTGCCCGGGAGAGGGGCATTGAGATTCGCCCTGGCGAGGGCAGGTTCACCTCGATAAGCGCCAGGGCTTCAGCAACACTGACAAAAACTTTGCTGGGCCCACTCATTCGCTCTCCCGCTTCCAATGGCCGCTCTTGCCGCCCGATTTTTCCAGTAGTTCTATACCCGTAATACGGATGCCTTTGTCCAAGGCTTTGAGCATGTCATAAATCGTGAGGGCAGCCAGGCTCACCGCAGTGAGCGCTTCCATCTCAACGCCGGTAGCACCCTCGCAGGCAGCTCGGGCTTCAATTCGAACCGCACGCTCATCTTCTAAAAGTTCGAAATCCACGCTCACATGAGAAAGCGGCAGTGGATGGCAGAGTGGAATCAGTTCGCCCGTCTTCTTGGCTGCGAGAATACCTGCCACCTGGGCCACAGATAGTGCGTCGCCCTTGCTCGCGCGATTTTCCCGTAGTGCGTCGAAAGCCACCTTGCCCAACTCCACGCGGCCCTGAGCCAGAGCGCTGCGTGCTCCTGCCGTTTTACCGCTCACATCCACCATGCGAGCGCGGCCACGCTCGTCCATGTGAGATAGTTCTGACATGCTTTTTGCTCACTTTCTAAGTCATCCTTCCGGGTCGATGCGCTGGGTCGAAGCGCGGGAGATGGGAGTCTTTCCCGGGAAGGATCGGAAATTTGAAGGAAGCATGGGACACCCTCGAAGAGGGCCCTCAGAGATACTAACTGCTGAGCAGGAGAGACCGTGGCAAAAACTGCCTCTTTGCTCGAGATTTTTGAAGATTCGCTGCCCGCAGTCCAGACGAAAATGGCCGATGCCCTCATGGAATCCGGGCATGGGCATTTTCGCGATATGGATCGCGCCGAGCTCGATAAAATGGCCTGGAGCTATCTGGATCCGATCCTCCAGTCCCTGCGCTACGAAAACGATTTCCTCTACACCTTTTTCATCGATTTCGCCGGTGACCGCGGTGCCAAGGACGGCGACCCCATTGAAGTGATGCAGCAGGTGCTCGACCTCATGGGCGAATTCATCTGGGAGGAGATCGCCCGGCGCAGCGAGCCCGAGCTACTCCACGACAACCTGAGCCGCTTGAGTCGACTACTCAACAAGGGCAAAAACGCCATCTCGGGCATCTACATGCGCCAGCGCAACGAGGTGATGACCGAACTGCGCCGATCCAATCTGCGTATGATCGAAGAGAGCAAAAAGAAGCTGGATGTACTCGCCAAGGTGAGTCACGAGCTCAAGACTCCGCTGACATCCATCATCGCCTACTCCGAGCAACTCAATACCAGTGAGCTGCCCGGCGAGGTGCGCGAGGAATTCACCAAGGTGGTCTACGACCAGAGTCTGAAGCTGCAGCAGCTCATCGAGGACCTGCTAGATTTTTCCGCCAACCAGGACAGCCAAAATCGGCTCAATCTTCAGCGCGCGGAAATGAGCGAGGTAGTCGCCGAAGCTATCGGCACGGTGCAAGCACGGGCACAGAAGAAAGACATCAAACTCATCGTGCGGGAACGGCAGTCGCTGCCAAGCATTCGCATGGACGCTTTTCGCATTCAGCAGGTGATCTGGAACCTTCTCACCAACGCCGTGAAGTACAACAACGCGGGCGGCGAGGTGGAGATCACCTGTTTGCGCCGCGGCGACAATGTGCTGGTGGAAGTTTCCGACACGGGCATCGGCATCAACGAGCAGGACCTGGAAAAGGTCTTCCAGCGATTCCATCGTAGCGACAATCCCATGGCGCTTATGGAAAACGGAACCGGGCTCGGCCTCGACCTGGCGCGGCATTTCGTGAACCTACACGGTGGCGAAATTTGGGTGGAGAGCCATGTGGGCGAGGGAAGCACTTTCAGCTTCACTCTTCCCGTGGACGGGCCGCCGCAAGTTGACGAAAACGCACCCGAATTCGATTTCAACGGGGGCAAGACCGCCGGGGAGCCGCCGAAACCATCGCGCGGGCGAAAGCAACTGTCCTAGATACAATTCTTATTTTCCACTTTCATATGAATTCCTAGATTCAACTCATAAGTGCAATTCATCGAGCTAGACAAGAAAGGCCAACGGTTGTAGTTCAAAGCCTTTCCTAGTCTTGGCAGATGAGGAGGCTTATGAACTGCTACCAACCGTTGGCCAGGGAACAAAGATATCAGATCTCCCTGCTCGTGCAAATGGAACGGACCCAGAAAGAGATCGCCGAGAAACTCGGTGTTCACCCTGCGACCATTTCTCGTGAGCTGCGCCGCAACGGTTCCGCTGGGAGCTATTGCCCCGAGCAGGCTCAGGCATCTTCGCTTCGGCAAGAAGAAGCGTCGTCGGTGGAAGAGGTCCTCGGCCAGCAGTCATCGGATCCCCAATCGGGTGGGCATCGAGGAACGGCCGGAGATTGTAGAGAAGAAGGAACGAATCGGAGACTGGGAAGGCGACACCATTATCGGCAAGGGCCGCAGGAGTTGTCTGGTCACGCTGGTCGACCGGGTCAGCAAGGTGACCCGGATGGCCAAGGTCCCCAGAAAGTACGCAGACCTGGTTCGAGATCGGATCATCGACCTTCTCGGCGACTTCAAAGACTGGGCTCATACGCTGACTTTGGACAACGGCACCGAGTTCGTCGAGCATGAGGGAGTGGCAAAGATCCTGAAGGTGGACATCTACTTTGCCCGCCCGTATCGGTCTTGTGATCGGGGCCTCAACGAGAACACGAACGGCCTGATCCGTCAGTACTTCCCGAAAGGAACGGATTTT
>JACNKJ010000312.1 GCA_014382085.1 bacterium | reverse complement strand
TTCCATGAGTGTCCCACTCCCCCAGGCTGCTTCCGGAATTGAAAGCGTAGAGAAGTTCGTCGGCGAATGCCGTGCCGGTCAATAGCACAGCCAGGATGATCGCAAAGGATGTTAAACGCATGGTCCGCCTTGCCCGAGTACAGGATCAATCGCTTATCGAAGTACACAATTCTACCATAATTCTAGGCGTTGAAGCGAGTCTCAGGTTTTCGGAGGATCAGTGAATTCAAGGCGCCAAGCGGGTGTCAATGAATTCCAGGAATATGCAAGGGCAATGTCTCGCGGCCTCGTGTCGGCTGCCCAGGGCCAACTCTTGATGCACTCGCGCAAGGCATTGCGAAGGCGTCCGGGCTCGTATAAGAAATCACTCGGCCAGATTTCCGGATAGGCAAGCGCATCGGGCAATAAAGGACGAGCACCCTCGGCGGCGGCTTCAAGCACCGAAAGTCCTTGGAATTCATGTTCCGCCGTGGAAACAACAAGGTCCGCCCTTCCCAATTCGGCCCGGTATTCTTCGACACTTTCCACATATCCCCAGCGATGGATCTTGGCGGCCAGTACTTCCTTGGCCTCGGAAAATATTTTCGGCACATCAGAGAATTTCTGTCCCAATACCGACAGCTCAAACTCAAGTCCCTCGTCCTGAAGCTTCATGAGTGCATGGAAAAATTCCTCGGGCCCCTTGTCATGTTCCCAGCGATGATTCCAGAGGATACGGCAAGCTTTGTTTTGCTCGGCCCGATTCAGTTGCGCCATCGCAATAGGAACCGGCAAGACTTGTGACTTGGCCACGAGTTTTTCAATCACTCCCGCCGGCCGATGGTCGGGCATTTTAGAAATGAAATTGGGAAGTGCGCTGAAAAACGAATCGCGATTGTACTCTGAATTCCAGAGCAAACGATCGGCGGCCAGCGCGCTGAGAATGTTGATCCAGCCATAGTGATAGTCGCGGAAGTCATCGACGCGCACGGGGTAGTTCAATTGGTTCTCATGGAAGTAAAGTGTTATGGGCAGATGCCTAGCCTCGGGCGGCAGGAGTCCACGAAGTTCGGCCACATTGAGCAGAGAGCTTGTGAAGATTCCCGCGACCTTGGGGTCTTCACGATGCCATCGTTCGGCAAATACGGGTGCGGCCCCGCGCATGCGCCACTTCCACTTGCGCGGCGGGAGCGTCCAGAGTTTCAAATCCAAACCCAAATTCATGCGCAGACCATCGACCAGAGACCGATGGGACCCGCCGTAGTAGGGTTCGAGAATGATCCAGGGTTTGGAGCTTTCAGTCACGGGTCTCCAGTCTTGAGTCACGAATCATGGGCATCTTGAGGCAAACGAGAGACTATCGTTTCCAGGCAAAAAAGAAAAGGGACCCTCGTAAGGGTCCCAATAGTTCTGGAGACTCGTGACTCGAGACTGGCGACTCTTCTACAGCTTTCTCGCCACTTCTTCCGCCACTTCTAGGGTGGTGCTTCCGCCGCCCATGTCGTAGGTGCGGAAGTTGCCGTCGGCAATGACCGTGGCAATGGAGCTTTCCAGCTTCTCGCCCAGATCGACCTCACCCAGGAAGTCGAGCATCATCTTGGCCGAAAGCAGCATGGCCATGGGATTGACCTTGTACTGGCCCGCATACTTGGGTGCGCTGCCGTGGGTGGGCTCGAATACCGCGAAATTGTCGCCGAGGTTTCCACTGGCGGCAAAGCCGAGACCACCGACGAGCTGGGCGGCCAGGTCGCTGATGATATCGCCAAACATGTTTCCGGCCACGAGGACGTCGTAGTCATCCGGATTCTTCACGAGCCACATAGCCATGGCGTCGATGTTGGTTTCCCAGAGAGGAATCTCGGGATAGTCCTTGGCCACTTCGCGTGCAACGCGTGTGAACAGACCGCCGGTCTGACGAAGCACGTTGGGCTTTTCAACCAAAGTCACGGATTTGCGGTTGTACTTCTTGGCAAATTCGAAAGCCTGACGAGTGATGGACTCGCAGCCCTTCTTGGTGACCAGGCGCGTAGTGATGGCCATTTCGTCGCGCGGTACGTCGGCGAAGCGCTTCGTCTTGGGCATGTGCTTGACCATCATGTCGAACAGCTCATCGGGCACGGGATGTGCCTCGATGCCGGTGTAGAGGCCTTCGGTGTTCTCCCGAAAAACCACCAGGTCGATGCCCTCTTTGTAGTTCAGAGGATTGCCGGGATAGGCTTTGCAAGGCCGCATGTTCGTATGCAGGTTGAACTCCTGGCGAAGACGAACGATGGGGCTGAAGTAGGTGTGACCCTTCCCCTGCAATTCGGCAGGCAGTTCCTTTTCGGCTTCGGAACCAGGCTTGCTCGTAATCGCGCCGAAAAGGGAGGCATCCGAGGCTCGCAGGATTTCGAGGGTGCGATCCGGCAGCGGGTTTCCCTCGCTCCGCCAGAATTCCCATCCGATGTCCGCGTGCGTGTATTCGGCATCAAATTTCAGGGCGTCCAGCACCAGCCGGGCCGCTTCCATCACGTCGTTACCAACGCCATCTCCGGGCATCCATGCAATCTTGTAAGCCACGGTCACTCCTCTCGACTACGATTATTGGGTTTGTTCGAGGCGCTAAAGAAAGTAGTTCCAGGGTAATGCCCCCGCAAGACTTACCAGACACGTTCCAGCAGGACGAAGCCACCCTCCCTACGAATTTCCCGGGAAGGGTAACGCTCGCTCACTTCGTCCAATCGATGCAGGGGCGCGACGATGTACAGGGGACGATCCCCCGGCGTCGCAAGGCGCGCCTGTCCGGGATCGTCCATGGCCGTCCAGGCCTTTCGGCCCAGATAGTAGAGGTG